>NZ_RZQT01000121.1:0-18385 GCF_003998485.1 Mesorhizobium sp. M7A.F.Ca.CA.001.04.2.1 | reverse complement strand
GAGCCGCCCACCGTCTCGCCGGGGCTCGGCAAGCGGTCGACCTTGGCGATAAGGTCGAGGTTGATCGAGCCGATGACGATAATCAAGCAGGGCCTCCTGGCAACGCAAATTCAAAATGCCGGAGCGTCTTCGTGCGTCCGGGCGAACGCAGATCGTTCCGATTGCGTGAAAGCTAACCTGTAAGGCCGCGGCTTGCCAGACCACGCGCATGGTCCAGTCCGATTTGAGGTGTCGTGGCCTATTCGCAGCGCACGGTGACCGTGCCCTGATAGTTGCCGGCGGGAAAGATACCGCTCGACCTGGTGGCGGTGAGGTCGACCTGCATCGCGTGGGTGCCGTTGGCAACCCTCTGCGGCACACTTCCGTTGACATCGACCCCCGAGCCATCGAGGCGGAAGACTGAAGCGAAGGTCACGTTGGTGCCGCCGCCGCTCGGCGCGGACGAGAATGCGGCAGGCGCCGGCGCCGAAACCGAATAGCAGTCAAGCAAGTTAAGTATCGAGCACAACAGGGAGCTTGCCACCACGGTGGCGCTGGCGCTCGATCCGCCTGCCTGTTTAGAGCCCAGTATGCTGATGGCGGGATTGGCCTTCATCGTTCCGGACGCCCCGACCACGATAGTGCAGGTGCCGATGATCGCTGCCTGCACCGGAAGGCAGGAACCGGCAAGTGCAGCCATCGCAAGCAGCGCGCGGCTACTGCTTCTTCTTTTTCTTGCCATCACCATTTCCGGTCCTGATGCTCCAGCCTTCATTGGCCCACCCCGGTGACGCGGCCGTGGAAGCGCTGGCGGCCACGCTCGCCGTCTGGCCGTCGGCGCCGAGGCCCATTTTGAGGAGCTTCAGTTCCAACTGCAGGCGCTCGACCTCAAGCTCATAGAGACGGCTGCAATCGACGCGCTTCGGCGTGCGCCCGATCGGGATCACCACGCGGCCGTAAGTGGCGACATCATTGTTCGACTGGCTGTTGCCTCTGATGACGCCGAGATCGACATAGGCGCCGGAACCGGAGACGGCGGAACGGCAGGTGGTGCCGTCCGCGGCATGGACCTCGTCCTGGCCTTGGGGCAAGGTGACGCCCGGCAGGTTGAAGCCGCTCTCATTCTGGTTGAGGTTGTAGACGTCCTCGGCCCCGGCCGGCAAGGCACCCGCCCAAGCAGCCGCGAGCGCCAGTGTCAGGACTTGCGGCGCCCAAAAAACTTTCCGCATATCTGTGCCCTTATCTGCGTCTGTTGATTGGGAAAGGGGATGCTTTCGGTACAGATACGCACTTTACGCTCGGCAGCGCCGTCAAAAGGCACGACCACAAGGACAGAACGGGAGGCCTGGGAGGCCAGTTGGAAGACATTTGGAGAGACCCTGGCATCTACCGGCTGGAAATCCTGATCGTAGACGTGGATTTCGACCCGGATCTTGCGGTCGTAGGGATTGGCGGGGAAGACGCGAACCGCAAAGACGTCGGTGAAGCTGTTGATCTCGCCACGCATCGGCGACATCGATTGGGCCTTGGCGGCAATGGGCGCCAATCCGACGGCCAGTGCCGTCGCCAGGATTCGAGCATGTTTCACGACCCCCTCCTTCGCTCGCGTCATTCGCAGCGCAGCGTTACCGTTGCCTGATAATTGCCGTTGGCGAAGCGATTGCTGCCGCCCTTGGTGCCGGCAAGGTGGACCGAAACGAGGTCGGCGCCGGGGGTGGTGATGCTGGTTGCCGAGCCGGTCTCACCGATGGCATGCGCGCCGGCGGCAGAGTAGGTCGGTGTCCAGGTCGTCGACGTGCTGTCGGCGGATGGCACCGTCATGGTGGTGACCGGGTCGACACTCAGCGACACACCTCCGGTCGTCGTCAGCGTCACGGTTCCAGCCGAGCCGCCGCTGTTGTGGGAACTGAGGGACTGGAGATCGGGACTGGCCGTCATCGTGCCGTTGGTGGCAACGACAAGCGTGCAGGTGGGCGCGATCGTCCCATTGAAGATGACATTCTGCGTCGCGGCCAACGCGACCTCGTCGATGCCGGCAACCAGCAGAGCTGCGGCGCAGGCGGCGCGAACCAATGACATCGGGACCTCCTATTAAGCCGGATCGTCCGGATTAATATGAGGGCATCATCACTTTATCGTGGTTAATTTAGAGTTACCTAAAATAATTCCTTAAATAACAATCACAGGAACCGGAGGTTGCCCTCGGTTGCAAAGACAGTGAAAATCGCGCTTATACTTATCAGTGCCGATATATCCATGTTTTTCTTCGCAGTATCGAGAAAATCGATATTACGACACCTGCCCGGCTTCCCAGCCCAGAATGGCGCGCTTGCGGGTCAGGCCCCAATGATAGCCGGTCAGGTCGCCGGATTTGCCGATGGCGCGGTGACAAGGCACCACGAAGGAGAGCGGATTGGCGCCGTTGGCCGCACCCACCGCCCGGCTGGCGGACGGGGCGCCGATGCTGGCCGCGATCGAGGAATAGGTGCGGGCCTTGCCCATCGGGATCTTGAGCAGCGCCTCCCAGACGCGAACCTGGAAGTCGGTGCCGATCATGACGACATGCAGCGGCTGGTCGGGGCGCCACAGCGTCGGATCGAAGATACGGGCGGCATAGGGGCCGGTAGCAGTCATGTCCTCGACATAGATGGCGTTCGGCCAGCGGCTGGACATGTCGGCGAAGGCGGCGCGTTCCTCGCCGGGGTCGCTGAAGGCGAGGCCGGCGAGCCCGCGCTCGGTGGCCATGATCAGGGCGGTGCCGAACGGCGAGGAATGGAAGCCGTAGCGGATGGTGAGCCCGGCGCCGCGTGTCTTGTAGTCGCCCGGCGACATCGCCTCATGCGTGACGAACAGGTCATGCAGCCGGCCCGGGCCGGACATGCCCAGCTCGAACGAGGTCTCGAGCAGCGGCATGCCGGAATCGAGCAGCCTGCGCGCATGGTCCAGTGTCACCGCCTGCAGGAAGGCCTTGGGCGACAGGCCGGCCCAGCGGGTGAAGAGTTTTTGCAAGCCGGTCGGCGTCTCGCCGACCTCCTCGGCCAGTTCTTCGAGGGAAGGCTGATCACGATAGTCGAGACTGATCTTCTCGATGGCACGGCGCACGATTTCGTAGTCGCTGCCTTCAGGCGTGATGTCCTTTTTGAGGACCGCGGTGTGTGTGCTCATGGAATTGTCTCCTTGAGCCGGAATATCGCCCCTCGGGGCGTCGATCGCCACCCGAAACTTGCCTTCTTGCTGCGCATCCCCCGATAGACACGGGATTCGAGCCCAAAAGCCGCTCGTGGCTGGCTCAGCGTGCCTTGGCGGTCGCCAGCGCGCGCGAAAAGGCGGTGGCAAAACTCTCGCGGGAATCGGGGTCCAGGAACGATCCGATCGGCACGTTCCGGCCTTCGCCTTCCACCGTCATCCCTGTGATGCCGATCTCGGCGTGACGGGCCACCGAAAACCGCGCCCAGAACGGATTGAAGCGATGGGCTTCCGATTTCCCCGAGGGGGCTGTCTTGCGGATGTCGAGGCTGGTGCGCGAGACCGAGACTTCTTCGCGTGCGCGAGCGGCACGATAGTTGATGCGAAAGGCGATGTAGACGGCGGCCACGTCGAGGCCGAAGAAGCCGAACACCGGCCAGGCGCCGCGCGACAGGAAAAACGCGCCTGTCACCAGCCAGCCGAACAGCAGCGCGCCCATCAGGATGAAGAAGCCTGTCCGGCCCAAAGACCGGTGTGGGGTCAGTAGCGCCTGAAAGAATGGCTCGTCGGCCTGAAACGAGGCGTTTGTGTCGCTCATGAGGGGATATTATAGGAGGGAAATGGCAAGCCCCAAGTCCAAAGATTCTTCCCTGTCCAAAAAAGAGCTGTTGCCCGCACGACGCGATGGTTCGAACGCAAAGCCGCGCCCGCGGCCGGTGCGACGCGCGTCACGCTACAGCCCGGCCGAAGTTAACGAGATATTCCGGCGCTTTTCCGTCCAGCGGCCCGAGCCGAAAGGCGAACTCGAACATGTCAACGCCTTCACGCTGCTGGTCGCGGTGGTGCTGTCGGCGCAAGCGACGGATGCCGGCGTCAACAAGGCGACGCGGGCGCTGTTCAGGGCCGCCGATACGCCGCACAAGATGCTGGCGCTGGGGGAAGCAAGGGTCGGCGAATATATCCGCACCATCGGGCTGTGGCGCAACAAGGCGAAGAATGTGATTGCGCTGTCGCAGGCGCTGATCCGCGACCATGGCGGCGAGGTACCCGATAATCGTGATGAATTGGTCAAGCTGCCCGGGGTGGGGCGCAAGACCGCCAATGTCGTGCTCAACATGGCCTTCGGCCAGCACACGATGGCGGTCGACACGCACATTCTTCGCATCGGCAACCGGCTCGGATTGGCGCCCGGCAAGACGCCGGAACAGGTCGAGCAAGGATTGTTGAAGATCATTCCGGACGAATATATGCGCCATGCACATCACTGGCTGATCCTGCATGGCCGCTACGTCTGCAAGGCGCGCAAGCCGGATTGCCCGGCCTGCGTCATCGCCGACATCTGCAAGGCCGAGGTCAAGACGACCGATGTGCCGGCACCGCTGGTGCCGATCGCACCGCTCGACCCGGTCGAAGAGGTTCAGGACCGAGGCGGAACGGCGGCGTAGTTCAACTCTCCTCCACAAACACCTCTTCGCGCTTTTTCTTGACCGCCGGCAGGAAGACGACGGCGAGCACGGCGAGCGCTATGAGCAGCAGGCCGGCGCTGATCGGTCTGGTCACGAAGGTGCTCGGGTCGCCGCGCGAGAGGATCATGGCGCGGCGCAGGTTTTCCTCGAGCAGCGGGCCGAGCACGAAGCCGAGCAGCAGCGGTGCCGGTTCGCAGCGCAGCTTGGTCAGGAGGTAGCCGAGGAAGCCGAAGAAGGCGACGGCGTAGAGATCATAGACGTTGCTGTTGACGCTGTAGACGCCGATCGAGCAGAACGCCATGATGATCGGGAAAAGCACGTAATAGGGGATCGTCAGCAGCTTCACCCAAAGCCCGATCAGCGGCAGGTTGAGGATGATCAGCATCAGATTGCCGATCCACATCGAGGCGATGATGCCCCAGAACAGCGCCGGCTGTTCGGTTGCGACATTGGGGCCGGGCACGATGCCCTGGATGATCATGGCGCCGATCATCAGAGCCATGACCGGGTTGGCCGGAATGCCCAGCGTCAGCATCGGGATGAAGGAAGTCTGCGCACCGGCATTGTTGGCCGATTCCGGTCCGGCGACGCCTTCGATGGCGCCCTTGCCGAACTCCTTCGGGTTTTTCGAGACGCGTTTTTCGACCGTGTAGGAGGCAAAGGCTGCCAGGATCGCGCCGCCTCCCGGCAGGATGCCGAGCGCCGAACCGATGATCGTTCCGCGCACGATGGGCGCTGCCATGCGCCGAAAGTCCTCGCGGGTCGGCATAAGGCCGGTGACCTTGCGGATCATCACGGAGCGCTCATCCTCGTTTTCGAGGTTGCGCAGGATCTCGGCGACGCCGAAGACACCGACCGCCACCGCAACGAAATTCAACCCGTCGGCATATTCCCGGATTCCAAGCGTGAAGCGCGGCGTGCCGGTGTAAATGTCGGTGCCGACAACGCCGAGCAGCAGGCCGAGCACGACCATGGCCAGCGCCTTGACGATCGAGCCGTGGGCGAGCGCGACGGACGAAACCAAGCCGACGATCATCAGCGAAAAATACTCGGCCGCGCCGAATTTCAGCGCTATCGCCGTCAGCGGCGGGGCAAAGATGGCGACGAGGAACGTCGACACGGTGCCGGCAAAGAACGAGCCGATGGCCGCGATCGCGAGGGCCGCCCCGGCGCGGCCGTTCCTGGCCATCTGGTAGCCGTCGATCGCGGTGACGGCGGACGAGGACTCGCCGGGCATGTTGATGAGAATGGCGGTGGTCGAGCCGCCATATTGCGCACCGTAATAGATGCCGGCGAGCATGATGAGGGAGGAAACCGGGTCGCCGATCTGGAAGGTAATGGGCAAAAGCATGGCGATGGTCGCGGTGGCGCCGATGCCGGGCAGGACGCCGATCAGCGTGCCGAGAAGGACGCCGATCAGGCAGAAACCGAGGTTGGTCAGCGACGTCGCCGTCGAAAAGCCGAGCGCAAGGTTGTCGAGCAGATCCATGCTCATCGCCTTACGATACCAACCACGGGGCCAGCCACGGGCCGAAGCGGCGGAACGGCAGGCCGAGCGCGTAGCTGAAGACAAGGAATGCAAACAATGTCAGGCCGGCCGACAGCACGAGGGCGGTCAACGGCTTCATGCGGCGGCTGGCAAACGACGCGATCAGCGCCGTCAGGAAGATCGACGGGATGAATCCGAGGCCGCGCACCGTCAGGCCGAAGAAGATCGGAGCAGGCAGGATGAGCAGCATGCCGCGCCACGCAATATGCCCGATCGCTTCGCCCTCGACGCGTACAGCCTGGACGAGAATGACGGCGCCGAGCAGGATCAGCACGATCGCCAGGACCAGCGGAAAATAGCCTGGCCCCATGCGCAACGCGGTGCCGATTTCGAGGCCGAGCGATTGCAGCGCGAACCATGCGCCGAAACCGATGAACAGGGCGGCGCACAGGCCGTTGGCCCTGTCGATCGCGAAAGGTTTCATGATGGTTCTCCCAAGCCGCGGTGCGTAGCGGATGCCGAGCGAACAGGGGCGCCGGTGGCGCCCCTGTTCAAACCTCAGTCGGCATACTGGCCGGCGGCTTCGATGATCGGCTTCCAGCGCGCGATCTCACTTTCCAGCTTGGCCTTCAGTGCGGCGGGCGTCGCATCGGCCTCGGGCGATGGCTTGGTGCCGAGTTCGGCGAAGCGGGCCGCGACGTTCTGGTCCTTCAGCGCGACCTGAAGCGATTTCGACAGGCGTTCGGTGATCCCGGCCGGTGTGCCCTTGGGTGCATAGAGACCGTGCCAGATGCCGACCTGCACTTCGGGAAGGCCGCCTTCCACCGTCGTCGGCACGTCTTTCAGCACATCGAGGCGCTCCGGCGAGGTGACGGCATAGGCCTTTATGGTGCCGCCCTGGATCTGCTTGGTGGTGTTGGTCGTCTGGTCGCACATGATGTCGACCTGACCGCCGAGGAGATCGGTCATGGCCGGGCCGGTGCCCTTGTAGGGCACGGTGACCAGCGGCGTCTTGATGGCGCTCATGAACAGCATGCCGCACAGATGCGAGGCCGCACCGATGCCGGCATTGGCGACGGTTATGGAATCCTTGTTGGCCTTGGCGTACTCCACCAACCCCTTGAGATCGGCCGGCTCCAGGTCCTTGCGGCCGACGATGGTCATCGGCACCTCGGTGACGAGGCCGACATATTCGAAGGCGTTCAGCGTGTCGTAGGCGAGCTTTCTGTACAGCGTCGCACTTGTCGCCATGCCGATATGATGGAGCAGCAGCGTATAGCCGTCAGGCTCGGCGTTGGCGACGCGGCCGGCACCCAGCGTGCCGCCGGCGCCGCCGACATTCTCGACGATGACCTGCTGGCCGAGATCCTTCGACATCGATTCGGCGACGAGGCGCGTGACCGTGTCGGTCGGCCCGCCGGCCGCAAACGGCACCACAACGGTGATGGTGCGTTCAGGATAGGTCTGCGCGCTGGCCGCGAACCCATAAAGCGTGACGGCCGCGGCAGCAGCCAGAGTGGCGACAAATCTTCTCATCGTGATCTCCTCCCGGGATATGAATCTCCAACGCCGCGCGGATCTCCTCTCAACACCGGCTGCGCATGAAGCAACAACTAGGGCAAGCTAGCAAATAGCAACTGGGCGGCAAACTGCCGATGTCCGCAAACATCCGCACTCGATGGGTGGATAATGTCGGAGGGTGATCGCCACCCTAGTAGCCGTAGCCGCGCGCCATCGCCGCGGCGAAGACCGGGATGAGCAGGAAGATGAAAGCTTCGGCGCGGATATAGGTCTTCACGGACGCAAGTTCGGTCGCCGGCACCTGGAACGAGGCATTGCCGCTCGCCTGCCTGTTCCAGGATATGAAGCGGACGGTCGGGATGATCGACAGCAGGCCGACAGCGCCGAACGCCGCTATCTTGGCCCAAAACACCCAGTTGTAGACGTAGAATTCCCAGCCCTTGAGGCCATAGAAGACACGGCCGATGCCGACGACGATGATCAGCGCGGCGATGACGCCGTAATGGCGGTCGATGCCGGCGAGCCTCTTGAGCGTCGCAGCACCCAGGTCGCCGCGGATCAGGACGAATTCGGCGCCGATGATCCCCGCCAGCGAAAACACCAGCAGATGATGGAAGATCGCAAGCACAAGATCGGTGGTATCCATGCTCTTTTCCCTGGGTTTGACGCCACCAATGCGCGCCTGAAAAAAGGTCGCGCTGGCGGGTGTTGAATCAGCCTGCGGTGAAAAATAACATCGTCGCGCAAAATTCCCATAGCGGCGCCTGGATGATGGGCCGTGTTGCCCTGGCCCCTTGCGCAGCACCGGCGATTTGCTAAGCGCTGGCGATCCGTGCGAGGCAGATCCCATGAACAATCCGCAAGCGACCAGTGCTCCTGTCATCGAAACGAAGCGAACCATCCTGCGGGCACACCGGCTGGATGATTTCGACACCTATGCCGCGATGTGGACCGATCCCGTCGTCACCCGCTTCATCGGCGGCAAGCCGCGCACGCGCGAAGAAAGCTGGATGCGCTTCCTGCGTCACGCCGGCCTGTGGTCGTTGCTTGGCTATGGCTTCTGGGCGATCGAGGAGAAGGCGACCGGGCGCTTCATCGGCGAGGCCGGGTTTCACGATCTGAAGCGCGACATGGAACCATCGATCGAAGGCATTCCCGAGGCCGGGTGGGCGCTGGTTCCGGCCGTGCACGGGGCGGGCTTCGCCACCGAGGTGGTTGGCCGCGTCCTGGCATGGGGCGAAGTGATTTTCGGGCGCGAGAAGACCGTCTGTATCATCGATCCGGAAAATGGCGCTTCGCTGAGGGTGGCTGCCAAGTGCGGTTACCGGGAAGTGGTAAAGACCACCTATCACGACGCTCCGACCATCCTGCTGGCGCGGTGACCTGAGCGGCGCGGCTGACCGCTGCGGGCGCCGGCATGATGGCACCTGTCGCCAGCAACGATGACGAAGCGGGCCGCGCCAAGAACCGCCGTGTGGTTCTGGTCAAGTTGAACTGGGCGAGCCTTCCAATCAGGCCGCATTCTACGGCAGGGCGTCCGCTGCCAGGCTTGCCTGCTCGAGCATTGAGGCGTCCTCGCCGAAGGCGCGGGTGGCGCGGGCCGCTGCCTCGAGCAGCGGACGCTTCATGCGCTGCAGAAAGGCCGCGTCGACGCGCGTGCTTGGTCCAGCCAGGGTCAAGGCGCCGAGCAGGACGCCCCCCGGCCCGAATACCGGCGCCGACACGCCCCCGGTCTCGGGGTCGCGGTCGCCGACGGCGAGACAGTTGCAGGTCTTGCGGATGGTCTCGTAGGGTTCGCCCTGCTGGCCCGAAAACGCTGCGAGCACGCGGCCGCCCGAGCCGAGCAGCAAAGGCAATACGTCGCCTTCACGTATCGTGTAGCGGATCGGGTGCTTGGATTCGACGCGGTAAAGACAGGTGCGGACATCGCCCGAGCGAACGTAGAAGGCAACGCTTTCCCAGCTTCGCTCGGAAAGATCGCGCATGATCGGCAGCAGGATGTCGACCGCCACGACCGAACGCTGGTAGAGCGCACCGAGCCGAAACGTCGCGGGTCCGACGCGGTAGCGCCCATTGTCGAGGCGCTCGAGCAATCGTCCGCGCAAAAGGGAATTCGCAAGTCGCAGGATGGTGCTCTTGTAGAGGCCGGTGCGCGCCGCGATTTCGGCTAGGCTGAGCGACCGGTCCTCCGTGCTGAAGGCATCGAGGATGGCAATCGCCCGATCGAGTGCTGCAACACCTTCGGCGCGGTCGATTTCCGCATCTGCCGATTTGCTTGGCGAGTCCATGGCGGTTCCAGTTTGAAGAAAGCCGAGCGACGCGACTGTGTCGCGCCGCCAAATCGTTCTGTCCAGTAGAATATCGTTTCCGTTGACAGAACTCCGTAACATCTGCTTGAAATCGATGACGGGTCTGGATGCAGGCGCGTTTTGGCGGGCACCGGAGGAGGTGTCGTGATTTGGAGGAATCCCATGCTGGACAGACGCAGATTTTTGATGAGCACCGCAGCCGTGGGTGCCGGGCTGATGACGTCGCATCTTTCTCCCGCTTTGGCCGAAGGCGCGCCCCAGATGCAGCTCTTCGTGCCTGCCGCACCGGGTGGCGGCTGGGACCAGACGGCGCGCACGATCGACCAGGTGCTGCGCAGTGAAAAACTCATCTCGGGTTCCCAGATCACCAATGTCGGCGGCGCCGGCGGGACTGTCGGGCTGCCGCAATTCATCAGCCAGTGGAACGGCAAAGGCAATTCCCTGATGGTTGCCGGCATGGTCATGGTTGGCGCGATCATTGCCAACAAGGCCGCCAACAATCTGACGCAGGTCACCCCGATCGCCCGCCTTACCGGCGAGTTCGAGGCCTTGGTCGTGCCGGCGGAGTCGCCGTTCAAGACGGCCGCTGATTTCGTCGCCGCGCTCAAGGCCGATCCGACAAAGGTTCCTGTCGCCGGCGGCTCCGCAGGCGGTTCCGATCACATCCTGTTCGGCCTGATTGCCAAGACCGTCGGCGTGCCGGCGACTAACCTGTCCTACGTGCCGTTCGCCGGCGGCGGTGAGGCGTTGTCGGCGCTGCTCGGCAACCAGGTCGCGGCCGGCATATCCGGCTTTGGCGAGTTCTCCGAGCAGGTCAAGGCGGGCGCGCTGCGGCTGCTCGCCATCTCGGCAGACAAGCGCCAGGACGGCATCGATGCGCCGACGCTGAAGGAGGCCGGCATCGATGTCGAACTGTTCAACTGGCGCGGCGTCTTCGCACCGCCGGGCATTTCCGACGCCGACAAGGCAGCGATGATCACCCTGATCGAGACCATGGCCAAGAGCGACGCGTGGGCGACCGAATGCAAGAACCGCAACTGGACGCCGATCCTGCTCACCGGCGACGACTATGCGAAGTTCGTCACCGAGGATTCAGCCCGCATCGAGGCGATCCTGAAGGATCTCGGGCTCGCCTGATCCATCGTCATAGGGGCGGCGCAGGTCGCCCCTTCTCGCATGAAATGCAAGCCGGCATGACCCTGCGGTGGGGAGCAAGCATGCGGCGCCGGGCATTTCCGCCAACCATACTTGGCCAGCTCTCCTGGGGAGGACAATCATGAGCACCAGCGACCAGCAGGCGGCGCCGTCGCGGCTTGCCGTGCCGGAATTGTTGATAGGCATCGGGCTCCTGGCCTGCGCCGGCGCCGTCGCTTGGCAGACGCTGGCGATCCCGGTGTCGCCGCTCTACTCCAAGGTCGGCCCGACCGTCTTTCCCTACCTCACCATGGTTGGCCTGGTGGTTCTTTCGCTGTTGCTCATCCTTGCCGCGCTTCGCGGCGGCTGGCAGCCGGAGGAGGAAAAGGAGACGCCGACCGACTGGAAGGCAATGGGCTTCGTCGTCATCGGCCTGATCGCCAATCTGCTGCTCATCCAACCGCTCGGCTTCACGGCGGCATCCGTCATCATGTTCGTGCTCGTCTGCTACGGCTTCGGCAGCAGGCGTACGCTGCGGGACGTCGTGCTCGGCCTTATCCTGGCGCTGGCCGCCTATTTCGGCTTCGCCAGGGCGCTGGGCGTCAACATCGGTGCCGGTTTCATCGAGAACCAGCTGAACACGGTCATCGATGCGTTCATCACCATGTTGAGGGGCTGACGCCATGGAAACGCTCGGACATCTCTCACACGGCTTCTCGGTCGCCTTCACCCCGGTCAACCTTCTGTGGTGCCTGCTCGGCACCACGCTTGGCACCGCCATCGGTGTGCTGCCCGGTCTTGGGCCGGCGCTGACCATCGCGCTGCTTTTGCCGATCACCTATCAGGTGGCGCCGGAGGCATCCTTCATCCTGTTTGCCGGCATCTATTACGGCGCCATGTACGGCGGCTCGACGACGTCGATCCTGCTCAACACGCCCGGCGAAAGCGCCACCATCGTCACCGCGCTGGAAGGCAACAGGATGGCGCGTTCCGGCCGCGGCGGTGCAGCCCTCGCCACCTCGGCGATCGGCTCGTTCGTCGCCGGCACGATCGGCACGATGGGCGTCGCTTTCCTGGCGCCGGTGGTGGTCAAATTCGCGCTGGCATTCGGCCCGGCCGAATATTTCTCGCTGATGGTGCTGGCCTTCATCACCGTCTCGGCGGTGCTCGGCTCGTCTTCCGTTCGCGGCCTGACCAGCCTGTTCGCAGGCTTCGTCATCGGCATGATCGGCGTCGACCTGCAGACCGGCCAGCCGCGCTTCACCTTCGGCATGACCGAACTGCTCGACGGCGTCGACGTCATCATCGCCGCCGTTGGCCTGTTTGCGGTCGGCGAGACGCTGTACATGGCCTCGCGCCGCTATGCCGGCAAGGACGAGATCGTGCCGCTGAAGGGCTCGCTCTACATGACGGCGGCCGAGTGGGGGCGTTCGTGGAAACCCTGGCTGCGCGGCGCCGCGATCGGCTTCCCGATCGGCGCCATGCCGGCGGGCGGCGCCGAAATCCCGACTTTCCTGTCCTATGCCATCGAAAAGAAGCTGTCGAAGCACAAGCAGGAGTTCGGCACGGTCGGCGCCATCGAAGGCGTTGCCGGCCCCGAGGCCGCCAACAATGCGTCCGCAGCCGGCGTGCTGGTGCCGATGCTGACGCTTGGCCTGCCGACCTCGGCGACGGCGGCGATCATGCTGTCGGCGTTCCAGAGCTACGGCATCAATCCCGGACCACTGCTTTTGACGACCCAGGGCGACCTCGTCTGGGGGCTGATCGCCAGCCTGTTCATCGCCAACGTCATCCTGGTCATCCTCAACCTGCCGCTGATCGGGCTGTGGGTGCGGCTGCTGAAAATCCCGGCGCCGCAGCTCTATGCCGGCATCCTGGTGTTCGCCACGGTCGGCACCTATGGCATTTCGCAATCGCCCATCGACCTCGTCATCCTCTATCTGCTGGGGGCCGCCGGTTTCCTGATGCGGCGGTTCGATTTTCCGACCGCGCCTGTCATCATCGGCATGATCCTTGGGCCGCTCGCCGAAACCCAGTTCCGCCGGGCGATGACCATCTCGAATGGCGACTGGTCCGTGTTCTACACCCACAAGCTGTCGCTGACACTGCTGACGCTCGCCTTCATCGGTCTCGCCGGCCCGCATATCTGGGCCTTCATCGAGCATCGTCGTCGGCGCGGACCGGAGCATGTGCCCGGCGATGCCTGATCGATCCCTGATGCCATGACAGAACTGCTTTCCGGTATTCGCGTCCTCGACCTGACCAATGTCCTGGCCGGTCCCTACTGTGCCTATCAGCTGGCGCTGCTGGGCGCCGACGTGATCAAGGTCGAGGCGCCGCAAGGCGGCGACCTCGCCCGCCAGCTCGGCGGCTCGCCGAAGCTGAACAGCGCCGGCATGGGCGCCTCGTTCCTGGCTCAGAACGCCGGCAAACGGTCGGTTGTGCTCGACCTCAAGAAGCAAGCCGATCGCGAGCGCTTTTTCGATCTGGTGGCCAGCGCCGACGCACTGGTGGAGAATTTCCGCCCCGGCGTGATGGATCGGCTGGGGCTTGGCTACGAGGCACTGAAGACGGTTCGTCCGGGCCTCGTCTATTGCGCGATATCGGGTTTCGGCCAGACCGGGCCAATGCGCGATAATCCCGCCTATGACCAGATCATCCAGGGCCTGTCTGGGATCATGAGCATCACCGGCACACCGGAAACGGCGCCGCTGCGGGTCGGCTATCCCGTCGCCGATACGCTTGGCGGACTGGTCGGCGCGTTCGCCATCGCCTCGGCGCTGGTGCGGCAGAAGACGAGCGGCGAGGGTGCCTTTCTCGACGTTTCGATGCTCGAATGCACACTTTCCGCACTTGGTTGGCCGGTTTCCAACTATCTGACCGCAGGTATCGACCCCATGCCGATGGGCAACGAGAACATGACGGCGGCACCCTCCGGTGCGTTTCGCACCGGCGACGGGCTCATCAACATCGCCGCCAACAAGCAGGAGCAGTTCGTGGCGCTGTGCCGGCTGATCGGCCGGCCGGAATTGGCTTCCGATGTCCGCTATGCAGAGCGCGAGACGCGCAAGCGCAACCGTGCGGCGCTTAAAGTCGAGATCGAGGACGCCCTGGCGGGCGCCTCGGCGGCGGCCTGGGAAGAGACGCTCAATCGCGCCGGCGTGCCTGCCGGCAGGGTGCTGACGATCCCGCAAGTGCTGGCCGAGCCCCAAGTCCTCGAGCGCCAGGTGACCGCGCATTTCGACGATGTGGCTGGCATGGACAAGCCGCTGACCGTTTTGCGCGGCGGCTTCATGGTCGATGGCGAGGCGCCCTTGCCGACAAAGCCGCCGCCGGCGCTCGGCGAACATATGAGCGAGGTGTTCGCCGACCTGCCGCCCCGCACCAGGACAAAGGCACGCGCATGAGCGGCACGGAGAAGAAGACGGGCCGTGAGCGCGGCGAGGAATGGTGGCAGACCGACATCATCGAGATGCGGCCAGGTGTCATCCGGCTGCGCGGCTACGAGATCCAGGATCTGATCGGCCGCGTCAGCTTTCCGGCTGTCATCTGGCTGATGCTGCGCGGCGAACTGCCCAGCGAGGACCAGGCAGAATTGCTCGGCATTGCCTTGGCTGCCGCCGTCGACCATGGACCGCAGGCGCCATCGATTGCCATCGCGCGCATGGCTGCAACCTGCGGCGTCGGTATCAACAGCGCCATGGCCTCGGCCATCAACGTTCTCGGCGACGTGCATGGAGGCGCCGGCGAGCAGGCGCTTTCCTTCTATGGTGACATTGCCGTGGCGATCGATGCCGGGATGACGCTGAATGAGGCGGTCTCGGCGCGGCTCGACCGGTTCTTCGCCGAGGAGAAGGGCTATGTGCCGGGGCTCGGGCATCGCTTCCATCCCGTCGACCCGCGCGCGCCGCCCTTGCTGGAACTGACCCGCGAATTTGCCGCACGCGGTGCCGTCAATGGGCGTTTCGCCGATATCGCCGAAGCGGTCGAGGCGGATGTCGAACGCCGCAAGGGGAAAAAAATACCCCTCAACATCGATGGCGCCACCGCCGTCATCTATGGCGAACTCGGTTTTCCGCCGCCGCTGACGCGAGGGCTTTTCGTGCTGTCACGCTCGGTCGGCATCCTGGCGCATGCCTGGGAGCAGTCCCAGCAGGCCGAGCGAAACAAGGGGCCGCTGCCGCGCGAGTGGCTGTGGGCCTATACCGGCACGCCGGTGCGGCCGTTTCCCGAAAGCGATGACCCCGGCGAGTGAGGCTCTACGCCTGGTCCACCTGCACAGGGATCTTCAGCGTCTTCACCAACGTTGAAAGATCCGGCTCGTCGATGAGCATGGCCGCATCGGCTGGCGCCAGCCAGGCCCGCTGGCGTCGTTTGGCTTCCTGCCAGTCGGCCAGTTCCTCGCTCACCTCGAGCAGGTAGACGATGACGTCGACGCGGACAAAGCGATTGGCCAGCCGCTTCCAGTAGGAATAGGTGCCCGCCGGCTGCTTCAGCGTCTTGCCGAGCACGCCGGCTTCCTCCTGCGCCTCGATGGTGGCCGCCTTGCGTCCGCTCTTGCCCTTCATCGGCCAGCCCTTGGGAACGATGAAGCGCCTGGTGGTACGTGACGTGACCAGCATAACCTCGATGTCGCCGTGCGCGGTCTGCCGAAAAGGAATAGCCGCCACCTGGCGGATCCTCTCGCCCTTCTTTGCCTTGCGTACGGCCTTCTTCTTGGTGGCTGCCATTCGTCAATCCAGTCGATGCAATGCCGCATAGCGCGACAAGGCGTCGTTGCAAAACCAAAACTTTCGCATGTGCCGAAAGACACCCGAAATACCTAAGTCGGCTAAATAAACGAAAAAGGCCTTGATGTCAGCGGCAATTGCTCACGGCGGTGGTGCCGATTATCTGAGTCTGGCAGCTTGGCTTGAGCTGCTGCACGACCGGTGGCGGTTGCTGAACGATCTGGCGGTCCTGGGCACGATTCTGCTGCTGTTGCTGCTGATATTGCTGCCGTTGTATCCTGTTTTGCAGGATTTGCAGGTCGTTCTGCCGGATCAGCGCATTGTTGCCGGTAGCGGAATTGAGCGCTTGCGCGGAAGCCGGCAGGCAAACACCCGCCAGCACTGCCGTGGCCAGCATTGCCACTGTGAAGATCGTTGATGGCCGAAGCGCCGACATCCGCTCATTCCCGCGCAAAAACTCTGTCCTTAGATATAGGGCGTTTGCGCGGCGATGCCATGGCCAGCGGGTCGAGCATCACGAAATCGGACAGTCCAATCGCTTTGTTCTGCGATTCCGGCCGCGAAACGGCAGATAGTCGTCATATGACGACTATGAAACGTCAGTGGCTTTAGTCAGTGTCCCCACGTAAATTTTCGGTTTCATCCGGCATAAGTTAATGTATTCTAATTGAGTCAGAGCTCCGCAAGTGGGAATGCGGATGCTCTGTTTTAATGCATTGAACCTTATTGCGCAGTGCCGGCATCCTTATTGCAATTGCATGAGCAGAGCATAGCGGTGGCGTCGGACTCAAGCAGGCATTGAGACGCGCCCCCGTAAACCGGGGGGGTAAGTGCATGGCTTTGTTCACAGGGCGCGTTGCCGTATTGTCGTGCGCATCGGCCGACGACGGTTCAGCCAGGGCATGTTCTGCGGAAGCTCTTGGTGATGCCGCGGCGACTCAGAAGGGTTTGCCCGGTCGGCCGAATCAATGTCTCGCCATTCTGCCCAAACGGCTAGCCCTCTTGCTTTGCGCTACGGCACTGGCGGGGCTGGTCTTTCCTTACGCTCAATCTCCGGTCCATGCGCAGCAATTGTCCATCAATACGGATGGTGCACCGGGCGACAATGGTGATGACGGAATCGGTACTGCTGACGCCGGAGATGGCCATTCGCCGGTGGCGCCGGCTACGGGAACGAATAGTGTCGGCCGCACGACCTCCGGGGAGGCCGCTTTCGTTGGCAGCGCCCGGGGTGGGCGCGGCGGCGATGGCGGCTCGGCTGTCCATGCAACAGCCGTCCCGCCTTTTGTGGAGATCAAGGGTGGTAAAGGCGGCGATGGCGCCAAGGGCGGAACAGTCGATATAACAAACAACGCATCTGGCGCCCTCGAAACATCGGGGGACAATGCTCCCGGCATATCGGGCGACGCCAGCGGTGGGGATGGTGGTAACGGCGCATGGGCATTCGCCATCGCGGTAGGCGGTAAGGGCGGCGTCGGCGGGCGGGGTGGCGATGGCGGCACGGCGACCGTGACCACTACGATCGAAAGCAATATCATCACGCACGGGGTCAATTCGAACGGCATCACCGTCAATTCCAGCGGAGGGCGCGGCGGCAATGGCGGCTTGGGCGCTGCGATCGGTGCCGGCAAGGGTGGCAATGGCGGCAATGGCGGTTTCGGCGGTGACGCGAAAGGCGATAATGCCGGCTCCATTTCCACGGACGGGGCTTTCTCGAAGGGTATGCTTGTGCGGTCGGCGGGCGGCGTTGCCGGTGATGGTGCAAGTGGTTTCGGTATCGTGGGTAACGGCGGCAATGGGGGCGTGCCGACAATCGGCGGCAATGCCGAGGGGATAAATTCCGGGACCATCACAACTCGGGGAGATTTTGCCAGCGGCATGGTCGTGCAGTCGGTGGGCGGTGGCGGCGGCGACGGCGGTGGCGGTCTAGGTCTGTTCGGCGGTGGCGGCGCGGGTACGGATGGCAATGACGGCCGGGCAGCCACGGGGACCAACACCGGCAACATCACCACCAGTGGCCTGGGCGCCATCGGCATGCTGGTCGAGTCGGTGGGCGGCGGCGGCGGCGATGGCGGCGGCGCTATCGGTCTCGTGTCGATCGGCGGCAAGGCAAGCGGTGGCGGCCAGGGCGATACGGCGACCGGCAATGTTGGCGGCGTCATCAAGACCGGCGTCGATGGAAACGGCGGCGATGGCGCGCATGGCATCCTGATCCAATCGGTCGGCGGTGGCGGCGGCAATGGCGGCTATGCCATCGGCGTAGCCCCGGTGATCTCAGTCGCCATCGGCGGTGGCGGCGGCACTGGCGGCAAGGGTGGCGTGGTCAACGTCAATCAGGCCGGCAACGGCGTGACCGTCGAGACGAACGGCCGTTCCGCTAGCGGCATCATCGCACAGTCGGTCGGCGGCGGCGGCGGCAATGGCGGCGGCGCCATTGCCATTGGCGGCCTGGTAGGTGTGTCGGTAGGCGGATCAGGCGATGCGGCGGGTGACGGCGACAAGGTGAATTACAACGTTGCGAACGCCAAGGTCACCACGCTCGGGGACGATTCCATCGGCGTGCTTATGCAG
>NZ_RZQT01000120.1:0-18454 GCF_003998485.1 Mesorhizobium sp. M7A.F.Ca.CA.001.04.2.1 | reverse complement strand
AGCCTCAGTCCCGTGCCACCGTCTCGGAAACCGTGATGCCACGCCTGGCCAATTCATCGAAGAACCTGATGTCGGGCACATCCAGCAGCGGGTTCAAAAAGCCGGGTCTGGTGATCTCGCCCCTCGCCAGCATCTGCGCCACGATGCTGGCGGGATAGCCGACGCCGAGGCTCATGCCGAACAGGCCGGAAACGAGATCGCGTTCGATGATCAGGTCCGACGTCACCGTCTTGGCGCGGCCGCCTTCGAGGCCGGAAAAGACATTGCGCATCACGCAAAGATCCTTTTCGCCGGGGCCGTATTGCAATTGCGGGCCGAGCAGCCGGCCAAGGAATTCGCGCGGGCTGTTGGAGGTGCCGGGCACCTTGTCCTCAGAGAGGAAACCGAGTTCCTTCAACGGCGCCCAGAAGGCCGACCATCCCGGCCAGCGCAGTGTGTAGCGGCCGGAGCGGCGCAGCCCTTTTGCGGCGTCCAGCATCTCGACATAGTGCAGCGCGTCGCCATTGGGGAAGGCTTCGAGCCTGCCGAGGCCGGCAACCTCGATTTCATGGATGAACGGATTGTCGTGCTGCTGGCCGGCAGGCACTGCGACACGGTTCCCGTCCTCGATCATCACGCTGTCGCGGTTCTGGCTGACCAGGACCATGTCGAAATTCCAGCTCACCTTGTAGCACAGCGGCTTGGCCATCGCCTTCGGCTCGGGGATGCCGCCGCAATAGGAATCGATCGAAGAAATCGAGTCGAACTGCCTGGCGGCGCGCGCGTAGAGCACGAGGTCGATGCCGGGGTCGAGCCCGCATTCGGTCATGATCGAGACACCGGCCTGTTCGGCGGCCGGCGCCAGGTCGGCGATCGACTTGGCGTAATTGGTGGTGACCAGCGGCGTGCGCGTGGCAATCGCGGCCGTTACCGCCTCGCGCATCAGCGGCTGCGGCAACAGGTCGATGACGGCGTCGACATCATCAAGCACAGTGGCCAGGGCCTGGCCGATCGCGCCCTCAGGCACCACGAAGCGCACGCGGGCAAGATCGGTCAGGCCGGCAAGCCGGGCCGGGCCGTCCGCTGCGGTATCGACGCAGACGATTTCCTCGACGCCGTCGCTGGCGACGAGGTCGGTGATTGCCGCCCGACCTTGCAAGCCGAGGCCGCCGAGAACCGCGATCTTCATGCCGGCTCCTTGCGGTCGTCCGACCAGCAGCCTTCCGGCAGGCTGACCCATTTGTTGCAGGACGCCATGACGACGAATGTCTCGCTGCGCACGACTTCGCCTGGCTCGCCGGCGCCGGGGATCAGCTCGCTGGTGACGCGGTAGAGATCGGCGACGTCACCGGCCACCGTCACGTCGACGATGATATCGAAGCGCCCGGTGACCACCGAGGCCGAGTTGACGAAGGGCAGTTCGGCAATGCGCTGCGCCAGTTCGCGGGCCCGGCCGCGCCCTTGGGCATTGATGCCGACAATGGCGGAGATCAGCTCGGGGCGCTCGGTCAGGTTCAGCAGCCCGACGATCTTGAGCAGGTTGCGGTCGAGCAGGTTGCGCAGCCGCGAGCGCACCGTCGGCACCGAAATCGCCAATATCTCGGCGATCCGGTTGATGCCCGGCTGGGCGTCCTGCGACAGCTGTTTGACCAGCCGCCGATCGGTCAGATCGAGATGTTCCCGCAAAGTCCCCGTCTTTCACAAAAGGAAAAAAGTTTGGCGATTTTTTTGCCAATGTGCAAACAAGCTACGTCACGAATATTTGAAAAGCAAGGCAATGATTCAGCGCTGATGGGGATAGGTGCTCGCTGTCCGGCTCACGCCAGCGCTGCCGCCAGCAATTTTGCCTGCGGCGTCAAATCGTCGAAGCGGCGGGCGCAGAGATTGAGCTGGCGCGTCGCCCAGTCGTCGGTCAGCCGAAGGCGTCGCAGCGAGCGTGCCGAGCGGCGCGCGGCACTTTCCGGCACGATGGCGATGCCGGCACCTTGCGCGACCAGCCGGCAGACATTGTCGAGGCCGGGAACGCGGATGCGGACATGCAGATGGCCGCCAAGGCGGGCCGCCTGGCGGGCGATGTGCTCCTGCAGCGCATGGCCGGTGCTGAGGCCGACGAAAGATTCGCCGAGAAGCTCAGTGAGGTTGACGGTGCGGCCTTCAAGGCCGGGCCGGTTTCGCGCGGCGATCACCACCAGCCGGTCGATGAAGAACGGTTTCTGCTCGAGGTGCGCAAGGCCGGCCCAGGTGGCGGCGATGCCGAGATCGGCCGCACCACTGGCCACGGCTTGCGCGATCTCATGGCTGGGGCGCTCGTCGAGCTCGATGTCGATGCCGGGATGCGCGACAAGGAAGGTGGGCAGGATCTCGCGCAGCAACTCGGCTGTGGCGGCGGTGTTGGCCATCAGCCGGACGCGGGCGCGCAGGCCGGTGGCATAGGCGGCGAGGTCGCCGGTCATCGCTTCGATCTGGTTCTGCACCGCGCGCGCATGATGCAGCAGCGCCTGTCCGGCCGCCGTCGGCACCACCCCACGGCGCCGGCGCTCCAGCAGCGGCGCGCCGAGCCGCTCCTCCATGCCCTTGATGCGGGCGCTGGCCGACGCCAGGGCCAGTCCGGCAAGCTCGGCGCCATGGGTGATGCTGCCGCGTTCGGCGACCAGCAGGAACAGGCGGAGATCGACCAGATCGAAGCGCATTCTCTTGCTCCTGCGAATATTCAGCGCCGGGAAGGCGGTCGGCCAACCAGCCTTCGTCGTGGCCGAAGGCTGGCAGCGCAACTTCCACATTGTGATCGGCCAGGATTTTCGTCAAACAGTTTCGAAGGAGAATTGCGATGAACGAACGAACATCAGGGCGGCTCGGCATTCTTGAAAGCACGGCGATCGTGCTGGCCATTGTCGTGGCCGGCCTTGCCATGGCGCGAGCGGGATCAGGCCTGCGGGGATGCGCGGCGACGGTCGTATCCACCAGCCGCGATGCGGCGCCGGCAAAGGCCGCCAGCCCGGATGCCGACGCAACCGATATGCTGCTGCATGACTGATCCGGCCCTGAAGATACGATCATGCTGAGCGCCGGCATCCTCGCCTGGATCGGCGCCGTGTTCCTCGCCGCCGGCTTCGTCAAGGGTGTCGTCGGCATGGGGCTGCCGACCGTGGCGATGGGCCTGCTGGCGGTAACGATGCCGCCAGCACAGGCCGCGGCACTGCTGCTGATCCCGTCGCTGGTTACCAACCTCTGGCAATTGCTGACCGGCCCGTCCTTCGGCCGGCTGTGCAAGCGGCTGTGGACGATGATGGCCGGCGTGATGCTTGGCACCGTTGCCGGCGCCGGCCTGCTCACCGGCACACACTCTGGCGTTGCCTCGGCCGGGCTCGGTGCGGCGCTGGTGCTTTACGCCATTCTCGGCCTGCTCAAGCTTGGCTTCACCACGCCGGCGCGCGGCGAAGCCTTGATGTCACCGCTGGTCGGGGTGGCGACCGGGCTGGTCACCGGCGCCACCGGCGTCTTCGTCATCCCGGCGGTGCCCTATCTGCAGTCGCTGCGGCTGGAGAAAGAAGACCTGATCCAGGCGCTCGGCCTGTCCTTCACTGTGTCTACGGCGGCGCTCGCCATCGGGTTGTTCAAGGCAGGCGCCCTGGCGTCGCCGAGTGCGCAACTGGTGGGGTCGGTCGCAGCCCTTGTGCCGGCGCTGGCCGGCGTGTTCGCCGGCCAGGCGCTGCGCCAGAAGATGAGCGTCGAGACCTTCCGCAAAGTGTTCTTCGCGGGGTTGCTGGCGCTTGGGGTCTATCTCGTGGGGGAGTTGGTGTTCTAGGCGCCGGACTTCCCCAGAGCACTGGCAGGAAGTCGTCAGCCAATGCTTTCGCTGAGATCAGCGAGCGTGACCATGAGTGTCAACGGCTCGACCGGCGAGCGCTCGAACCCGATGGTGATGTAGAAAGCTCGGGCATCGTCGGAAATCGCATGCACCACTATGCCTTTGATGCCCAGTATTTCAGCAGCCTGGAGAATTCGTAGACCGGCATCCCTTACCAGCGCCCGACCGATGCCCCGACCGTGATAGGCTTGGTCTACGGCTAACCTGCCTAGCACTGCGACGGGGATCGGATCGGGCATGTTGCGCCGGAAACGGCTGGAAGTTTCGACCATTTTCACGGCGCCGCTGGCAACGGCATAGTAGCCAATCACACGGTTGCCTTTGCAAGTCACATAGGTCCGGGATACACCGCCCGCTTGATTGGTGCGAGCACGTTTTTTCAACCAATCGTCGAGCGCTGTAATGCCCGACGAAAATTCCCCGAGTTCGTGATGATCCGCGAGTGGAACCGGGACCGACAGCGTCACGCAGCTTCCCACGGAGCCTTTGTCGTCATCGTGCGGCGCAATCGGTCGTTGGGCTGCGGCGGCGCGTCGAGGCGTGCCAGAAACGCAGCGTAGACATCCGGTTCGACGGTAAACACGAGACGGTTGAGCAACGCTTCCTCAGCGGCGCGTTGCGAGGCTTCAAGCATGAAGTCGGTGCGATTCTTACCGAGCAATTCGGCTGCGCGGTCGATCAGATTGCGAACTTCCGGCTTGACGCGGATGTTGAGCGGAACGCTCTTCGGCACCGGATGATGTGACGTTGGCATGGACGGCTCCTTCGTCGCGCATATCTAGCACAGCGTAACGACATTGTCATTACCCGGTTCGATGGAGCATGCGATCCGTAGTAGCCCTACCGCACGACCAGCACCGGGATCTCCGTGTAGGACAGCACTTCCGCCGTCTGGCTGCCGAGGAGCAGCTTGCCTAGTCCGCGGCGGCCGTGCGAAGCCATGACGATCAGGTCGCAGCCCAGGGCCTGCGACAGTTCCAGAATGGCTTCGGCGGGCCGCTTGTCCTCGACATGCACGACCTCCGCCGAGACGCCGGCGGCGTCGGCCGATGCCTTGCACTTGTCAAGAACTTCCTTGGCGTATTTGCGCGCCTCTTCCTGATAGGCGGGCCAGTTCATCGCCGGCGGCGTAGCCGGCCATGGCGCCGCCCCAGGCGAAGATCGGGAATTGTTCGGAGACGGTGATGAAAGTAACAGAGGCGCCGAGGCCCTTGGCCAATGTCAGGCCGTGGGTAACGCCCTTGTCGGCCAGTTCCGATCCGTCCGTGGCGATGAGCAAATGTTTGTACATGATGACATGACCTGTTGCGCAAGGGCCGATGCCCTTGAGGTGGCGGGAGCCTTGTGGAGGGCTGGCCTTGATATAGTTGCGGCCTCGGGCCGATCACAGGGCCGGCCCCGCCGCGGATCAAGGCCAGGCGACCACGCAGTCTTGTACCAAGCGGATTCCCCTTTGCCGCATCGTCGCCTAAGGTGCCGGTGACATTGAAAGGCAGTCCATGAGCAACCCGTATCCGCAAATCCATCTGGTCCGGCATGGTGAAACGGCATGGAGCCTTTCGGGGCAGCATACCGGCCGCACCGACATGCCGTTGACCCCGGTTGGCGAGGCCGCCGCGCGGGGTGTCGCGGACAGGCTCGAGGGCCTGTCTTTTTCGGCCGTATGGTCGAGCCCGTCGCAGCGCGCCTACAACACCAGCGTACTGGCCGGCTTCGGCGCGCAGAGCGTCAAGAAGGACGATCTGCAGGAGTGGGACTATGGCGCCTATGAGGGGCTGACGACAAAACAGATCCTGGCCGAGCGCCGCGGCTGGAATGTGTTTCGCGATGGGTGTCCAAAGGGCGAGATGGCGGCCGATGTCGGCGCGCGGGCCGACAGGATTATCGCTGGGCTGCGCGAGGCCAATGCCAGCATATTGGTGTTTTCCAGCGCACATTTTCTGCGCGTGCTGGCGGCGCGCTGGATCGGGCTGCCGCCGGAGGGCGGCGCGCTGCTGGTGCTCGATACGGCCAGCATCAGCGTGCTCGGCTACGAGCATGATTTGAGCGAGCCGGTCATCCGGAAATGGAACCAGAAATAGAGCAGCTTCGGCCAGCGGCGCCGCTTACGCCTATCTGTCGAATTTCCTGATCGCCTCAGCGGTTACCGGCGTGAAGAAATTCACCAGATTGCCGTCAGGGTCGCGAAACAACAGCGAGCGGTTGCCCCAGGGCATGGTGGTCGGCTTCTGCACAGTGATATTCCTGAGGAGGTCCGAGAGCCTGGCGAATTCAGCATCGACGTCGCCGACGCGGAACTCGATGATGGCGGTGTGGTTGTCGGCGGGGCGGGCGATGTCGCCGCCGAACAGCATCAAGGTGCGTGTGCTGCCGATCGCCAGCGTGCAGGTCGGCGTCGCCAGTTCGGCGAAGTCTTCCGTGTACACCGTCACGGGCATGCCGGTGATCTCACCGTAGAAGTGAACGAGACGCTGGACGTCCGACGTGATGATGCGGACGGAGACGAAATTCATTGCATTGGCTCCCTGATCGTTGAAGCCGTGGCCGGCTCCCATCCGACCTATAGGCCAGGCCTGCTGACAGCTTTCCGTCAGGAGGGATCGCCGTGCGCCTGCACCAGCGGCACGCCCTGCTTACCCCCTCAGCAGCGACAACTCTTCTGCTGTCAAATGCCGTGCCGTACCCTTGGCGAGGTCGCCGAGCGGCAGGCGGCCGATGGCGATGCGGATGAGGCGCAGGACCTCGACGCCGTGCGCGGCGAGCAGGCGACGGATGTGGCGGTTACGGCCTTCGTCGAGCACGATCTCCAGCCAGGCGGTGCGGCCGCCACTGCGCAAAAGTTCGATCGCGTTCGCGGTGAGCACCTCGCCGTCGACGATCACGCCGGCGCGCAACGTCTCCAGCATCGGAGCATCCGGTACCGTGCCGATCTGCACGTGATAGGTTTTCGGCAGATGCGAAGCCGGGTCCATCAGCCGGTTGGCAAACCGGGTGTCGTTGGTCATCAGCAGCAGGCCTTCGCTCGCCTTGTCGAGGCGGCCGACCGGGGAGACGAAGGGCAAGTCGAGCCCTTCCATGCAGGCATAGACGGTGTCGCGCTGCTGCGGGTCGTCGCGGGTGGTGACCAGCCCGCGCGGCTTGTTGAGCATGAGATAGACCTTGCGCTCGGCAACCACCGGCCTGTCGTCGACGACGATGCGGTCGCGGTCGAGGTCGACGCGCAGCGCCGCATCGCGCACCACCTTGCCGCCGACGCGCACGCGGCCTTCGGCGATCAGCACCTCGGCCTGCGTGCGCGAGCACAGGCCGAGCTTCGACAGCGCCCGGTTGAGACTGACGCCGGGCGCCCCCTGCCTGCCGCTCTGCCGTGTCTGCCGTGGTGTCATGGTGCCGTCTGCGCTGGTGGAGCCGACAGATGCCACGGGCTGCAATGGCTTCGCAAGCGTGGTGCTGTCTTCCTATACAGGGCAAGGGCAATGGCGGCATCCGTACCGCCTGGAACAGCGATATTGTCGCCGCCGCATCCGCTATAATCTGCACCCCATGAGTGAGTCCGCTGCGCCGATAACCAAGACCGTCGTCATCGGTGCCGAGCCGGCCAAGGTCTGGCGGATACTGACGACGCCAGAAATGATCCCGCAATGGATGTCCGACGAGGAGTTGACCGTCAGCCTGCAAGGGCAGGCCGGCGGCGCGATCGGGATGCGCGGACTGCTGCACGGAATACCGTTCGAAAACCACGGCACCATCCGCACTTTTGAGCCGGGAATGAGCTTCGCCTACAGCTACTGGAGCACGCTGTCGGCCTCGCGTCTGGCGGACGTGCCCGAAAATCACACCGTGGTCAGCTTCGACCTGGCGCCGGCGGATGGGGGAACACTGTTGACACTGACGCTCAGCGACTTCGCCGAACCGGCGATCCGGCCGCACGCCAATCTCTACTGGGGGCCGACCTTGCAGATCCTGAAGGCGGTCTGCGAGCGCGCTTGAGGGCGGGCGGGAGTCATCGCAGCGGATAGGTCGTCCCGCCCTTACTCTTTGGGGTATCGGGCGAGAGCCAGCGCGCGGATGCGGTCGGCGACGGCGCTGTCGACCGGGTTGTAGACGGTCAGGCTCAAATCCGGCCGGCCGTCGACCGCGAAGCCTGAATATTCCAGTTCGATATCGCCAAGTTCCGGGTGCTTCAGGCGCTTTGTCCCGTCGCCATGGCTGAGCACGCCGTTTTCCCGCCACAGGGCGGCAAACTCGGGGCTGGCGCTGCAGAGTTCGTCGACGAGTTCACGCACCTCGGAGACAGCGCCGGCGCGTGCCGCATCGGCCCGGAACGCGCCCACCACGAAACGGGCGAGGTTTTGCCAGTCGTGCTGCCTGGCGCGGATATGGGGACTGAGGAACATGAAGCGCAGAATGTTGCGCTCGCCCTCGGGCAGGGTGCTGTAGTCGGTCAGCACGACCCTCGCGGCACGGTTCCAGGCAACGACGTCCCAGGTAGCGGTCCTGACTATGGCGGGGCTGGCATCGAGCGTGTCGATGAGGCGCTGCAGCCGGGGGCTGACGCCTTCGACGCCCCTGTAGCGGACCTCGGGCGGGCGCCCCAGCCCGAGCATGAAAAGATGTTCGCGCTCCGCCTCGGTCAGCAGCAGCCCCTTGGCGATGCGGTTGAGGACATCGGCCGAGGGTGCGCCGCCGCGGCCCTGTTCCAGCCATGTGTACCAGGTCGGGCTGATGTTGGCGCGCTGCGCGACCTCTTCGCGGCGCAGCCCCGGCGTGCGTCTGCGTCCGGAAAACCCGAATGATGCGGGATCAAGCCGGGTGCGCCGGTCTTTGAGGAACGCTGCTAGTGAGCCGGAATTGGAAGGCATCCTGTTAGCCATTATACCACGATAAGATCACTACTTTAATAGAATAATAGACCGGCAATATTGCGCAGGCAACTGTACAGGAGATTTTGCATGCGTATCTTTCTCACCGGCGCGACCGGTTTCATCGGTTCGGCGATCGTTCCCGAACTCATCAAGGCAGGCCACCAGGTGGTCGGCGTGACCCGCTCCGACGCCGGCGCCGAGGCGCTGGCCGCCGCCGGTGCTGAAGTGCATCGCGGAACGCTCGAGGAGCCCGAAGGGCTGTGCGATGGCGCGGCCAAGGCGGACGGCGTGATCCACACGGCATTCGACCACGACTTTTCGCGGTTTGCCGAGAATTGCGAAAAGGACAAACGCGTCATCGCCGCACTGGGCGCCGCGCTCGCCGGCTCCGACCGGCCGCTGGTGATCACCTCCGGCGTCGGCATGGGCAGCCCCGGGCATGGCCAGTTGGCGATCGAGGACGTCTTCAACGCCAGCCATCCCAATCCGCGCATCGCCTCGGAGCTGGCCGGCAATGCCTTGCTGGACGCCGGCATCAATGTGTCGGTGGTGCGGCTGCCGCAGGTCCACAATCCGGTCAAGCAAGGCCTTATCACGCCGCTCATCGAGATCGCGCGTGAAAGGGGCGTCTCGGCCTATGTCGGCGAAGGCCGCAATCGCTACTCCGCGGGCCACCTCCTCGATGCGGCGCGGCTTTACCGGCTCGCCGTGGAAAAGCGGCAGCCGGGCGCGCGCTATCACGCGGTCGGCGAGGAAGGTGTCGAAGTGCGCGCTATCGCCGAGGCGCTCGGCCGGGGTTTGAAATTGCCGGTGGTTTCCATTGCGCCGGAAAAGGCGGCGGAGCATTTCGGCTGGATGGCGATGTTCGCGCCGATGGATCTGCCGTCCTCCAGCGCTCTGACCCAGGCACGGCTCGGCTGGCACCCCACCGGCCCGACGCTGATCGCCGATCTCGATGCCATGCGGTATTGATGCGCTTAGCAACGCTCGAGGTGAGCCGAAGTCTCTGACTTCGTCATCCCTGGACGAAGCAGGAGCGCAGCTCCGTCGCGGAGACCCTGGGCCACGCCGCGACCTTTCGGGATTATGCTCCAGGGCTGACCGCGTAGCGCAGATGGACGAGCCCATGCGCCAGCGCCTCGCAGCTCTTCAGGGACAGCTGCGTCTTGCCCGCCAGGCCGCTCTCGCCGAACTCGGCGAAACCCTGATTGGCGGCCCGCCCGTCGATCGCGGGTGCAACGAGAAGGCTCAATTCATCGACGAGCCCGGCGGCGAGGAAGGAGCCGTTGATGCTGGCGCCGCCCTCGAGCAGCAGCCGGCTTATGCCGAGTTCGCGTCCGAGGACCTCAAGCATGGCGGCGAGATCGACATCGGCGGTTTCCGCGACGATATAGGACACGCCGTCGGCGGCAAGCTCTGCCAAATGGCTGTCGGCAACGTCGCGCCCAAGCAGCACCACGACATGGTCGCCACCGATGTCGGGTTTGGAAAAGTGAAGCTTGCCCGAGGCATCGAGCGCCACGGCATAACTGCCCGCACCTATTTGCGCGAAATGATAGGGCCGGTCGACCTTGCCGGCATTGGCCGGCGGATGCGCGCCGGCCTTGCTCATCTCGGCCATGGTGACGCGCCCGACGATCCAGGCATCAGCCGCGAGATCATTATGGATATGCTCGTAGAGGCTCGACCACTCGGCCCGGGTGCCATCGGGGCTCGAGGTATAGCGGCTGGGGTGGAGGCTGCCGTCAAGGGATGCCAGCATATGGCAGATGATTTGCGGCTTCATGTTGTTCTCCAGTCGAGTGCTTTGGGTTCAGTCCAAAGTAGTGCCACGCGGGGAGAATGGAAGCCGCACGCCTCATGACGTACCCAGCCGTTGAGACGGCATGTGCCGGCAGGTATCATGACCGGATGTCCGCGAACATAATCCTGTTTCATTCGGTTCTGGGGCTGCGCGAGCACGAGCGGCATCTTGCGGGAAAGCTGGGCGCCGCCGGTCACGCCGTTTCGCTGCCGGACCTCTATGCGGGCGTGGCGACGGACGATCTCGAGCAAGGCTTCGCGATCAAGGCGCGGATCGGCTGGGAGGTCATTTGCCAAAGGGCGCGCGATGCCCTGGCCTCGACGCCCGGCGATACGGTGCTGGCGGGGATTTCGATGGGTGCAGGCGTGGTCGCGTCAGTCTGGGCCTTGCGGCCGCTGACGGCCAAGGTGCTGCTGTTGCATGGGCTGGCAACCGTGCCTGCGAACATCCGGCCCGGCCTGCCGGTTCAATTGCATGTCGCCGACACCGATCCGTTCTTCCCCGAGCCGGATGTCCGCGCCTGGCAGCACGCCGCCGAGGCCGCGCAAACCGATGTGCGGATCTTCCGCTATCCAAACTCGGGACATTATTTCTCGGATCCAGCTCTGCCCGACTACAACGACACAGCCGCGGCGCTGCTTTGGCAGCGTGTTCTGGCGTTCCTGGATTGAGAAGCAGAGGGGCGGCCTTGCATTGGAGGTCTTCCGACAAAGCGGCCCCCACGCCGGAAATCCAAAATCCGACAATTCCGATAATTTGCCTGGCACCGCTGTTATATCGATGTTGCACAAATGGTTGGCCCTGGGTTAGCATCCCTGCGCAGGCGTCGGTGGGAGGCTCTTTTTACAGCGGCGGCCAGCTGGAGCGGCATGCGTTTTCGGGCGCAGGGAGGATGCTCCACACTTTGAACCGACGCATGATCCTTCCTGAAACCGATCCCGGTTTTCGGGTCGTGCGTTCTTGTGGAGGAGGATCCCATGAACAGACGTGAATTCCTGCTGTCGTCCGCGGCTTTCGGCGCCATGATGGTTGCCGCGCCTTCTGTGTTTGCGCAGGACAAGCTCACTATCCTTGGCTCGGTGCCCAGTCTCGGCTTTCCGTTCTTCGTGCACATGCTGAACGAGATCAAGGCGGAAGCCGCCACGCAAGGCGTCAATCTGACCGAAAGCGACGGCCAGAACTCGGCCACCAAGCAGACCGCCGACATCGAGGCCGCCCTGGTGCAGAAGGTCAACGCCATCGTCATCTCGCCGCTCGACGTCAACGCCCTGGCGCCGGCCATCGAGGAAGCGGTCAAGGCCGGCGTTCCCGTAGTGACGATCGACCGCCGCGTAGACGGCGTCGAGGGCATCCTCGCCCATGTCGGCGCCGACAATGTGAAGGGCGGCGAGGCGGAAGCCAACGCCGTGGTGGCGGCGTTTCCCAACGGTGCCAAGCTGTTCCATCTGCAGGGCCAGCCCGGCGCCGGCCCGGCGATCGACCGCAACAAGGGCGTGCACAATGTGCTCGATCCTCTGAAGGACAAGTATCAGATCGTCTTCGAGCAGACCGCCAACTTCGCCCGCGCCGAGGCGCTGTCGGTGACCGAGGCTGGCCTTGCCGCCAACGGCAAACCCGACGCCATCGTCTGCGCCAATGACGACATGGCGCTGGGCGCCATGGAGGCTTGTGCCGCGCGCAACTTCACCGACGTCAAGATCTACGGCTTCGATGCACTGCCCGAAGCGCTGGTCGCCGTGCGCGACGGCAAGCTTGCGGGCACGGTCGAGCAATTCCCCGGCGAGCAGTCGCGCACTGCGGTGCGCATCGCGGTGGCCTTTGCCAAGGACAAGACCGAGCCGAAGGAGAAGCTGGTGCTGCTGACGCCAATCGTCATCGGCAAGGACAATCTCGACAAGGCGGAGCGGATTGGCGAGACGAAGTAGAGGTTTGGCGGGGATCGGCCGATTGGCAAGGCCGGCGGGACAGCGCCCCCCTCTGTCCTGCCGGACATCTCCCCCTCAAGGGGGAGATCGACTGTTCCTCCTGCTTTCGCCAGTTCCCAAATGTTGAAAGAAAAGGTGTCGCCGGTGACACAGCCAATCTCCCTTGAGGGGGAGATGTCCGGCAGGACAGAGGGGGGCGTTCAAGCGCTGACAGGCGACATCAACTGCATGGAAGGAGCCACCCTTGCCGCCAGCCGCTGAAGCCGCCTCGCCCGAACCCATCCTGCTTGCCGTCGAAGGCATCACCAAGCATTTCTCGGGCGTCACCGCGCTCAGCGATGTCTCGCTCGATATCCGCCCCGGCGAGATCCTCGGCCTGCTGGGCGAAAACGGCGCCGGCAAATCGACGCTCTTGAAAATCCTCTCGGGTGTGATGCCGCCGTCGGGCGGCCGCATCACTTTCGACGGTGCCGATTATCATCCCTCCAGCCCGCAGGATGCCAAGCGGCTTGGCATCGTCACCATCTATCAGGAACTGAGCCTGATCCCGACGCTGACCGTGGCGGAGAACATTTTCATCGGCCGCGCGCCGATCGGCCCGCTCGGGCTGGTGAACTGGCGCAAGATGGAGGAAGATTCCCGCACGATCATCGCCCGCGTCGGTCTCTCCATAGATCCGATGACGCCGGTCTCGGCACTGTCGGTGGCCGAGCAGCAACTGGTCGAGATTGCTCGGGCGCTGTCGCTGGAAAGCCGGCTGATCATCATGGACGAGCCGACCTCGGCGCTGACCGAGACCGAGGTGCAGCGGCTGCTGTCGATCATGGACCGGCTGCGCAAGGATAAGGTCGCCATCATGTTCGTCACCCACCGGCTGGAGGAAGCGTCCGCCATATGCGATCGCATGACGGTGCTGCGCGACGGCAGGCTTGCCGGCCACCTTAACCGTGAAGGCGGGCCGATCGCGCTGCCCAAAATCATCGAGAAGATGGTCGGCCGCGCGGCGTCCGAGCTCTACGCCCGGCCGGCGCAACGCGCGGTGGCCGGCGATGTCGTGCTGTCGGTGCGCGGCCTGCGCACCGTGCGCGACCCCGAGGCGCCGCACGCCATCGTGCTCGACGGCGTCGACATAGACCTCAAGGCCGGTGAAATCCTCGGCGTTGCCGGGCTTGTCGGCTCAGGCCGCACCGAACTGGCGCGCGCTATCTTCGGCGCCGACCGCATCGCGGCCGGCACCATCACGCTCGACGGCGAGCCGATCGCCCCGGCATCGCCCGCGGACGCCATTGCGCTCGGCATCGGCCTGGTGCCGGAGGACCGCAAGCACCAGGCGATCTTTGCCGCGCTGGGCATCCTGCCGAATTTCTCCATCGCTTCGCTGGGCAGCTTCAGCAACGGTTTCGGCTTCATGGCCGAGCGGCGCGAGCGCGATGCGCTGTCCGGGTTTCGAAAGATGCTGTCGATCCGCATGGCTTCGGCCGAGCAGGCGATCGAGGGCCTGTCGGGCGGCAACCAGCAAAAGGTGATCCTGGCGCGCTGGCTCGCGCGCGATCCGAAAGTGCTGATCGTCGACGAGCCGACGCGCGGCGTCGATGTCGGCGCCAAGACCGAGGTGCACCAGATCCTGGTGCAGCTTGCGGCGCGCGGCATTGCGGTGATGATGATCTCGTCCGAGCTGCCCGAGGTGCTGGCGGTTTCGGACCGCATCGTCACCATGCGCCGCGGACGCATCACCGGCCAGATGCCGGGCGTCGAGGCAAACGAGGAAAGACTGATGGAACTGATGGCACTCGACCGCAAGGAGACACTATGAGCGTGGCGGGGGAGCAGGATCAGCGCGGCGGCATCAACTTCGCGCGGCTTTTGATGAGCTTCGGGCCGCTGCTGTTCCTGGTGGCGCTGATCATCGTCTTCACGGTGCTGAAGCCGAGCTTCATGGACCCGATCAACCTGTTCAACATCACAAGGCAGATCTCGATCACCGGGCTGATCGCGCTCGGCATGACCTTCGTCATCCTTACCGCCGGCATCGACCTGTCGGTCGGCTCGCTGCTCGCCTTCTGCGGCATGGTCGCCGCCGTGGTCGCCAAGGGCGGCACGGCCAACACGCTGTCGCTGTCGACGAGCGGCACGCAAGGATTCGGCTGGTTCGCCGCGCTGCTGGCCGCCATCATCGTCGGAGCCGCTGCCGGCGGCGTGCAGGGACTTGTCATCACCCGGCTGAAAGTGCCGCCCTTCGTCGTCACGCTGGGCGGGCTGACGGTGTTTCGCGGGCTGACGCTGACCATCTCCAATGGCGGCCCGATCTCGGGCTTCGACGCCTCGATGCGCTGGTTCGGCACCGGGCTGATCGGCCCGGTGCCGGTGCCGGCGCTGATCTTCGCGGCGGCCGCCATCCTGTGCCACATCGTGCTGCGCTACACGCGCTATGGCCGCGCCGTCTATGCCGTCGGCGGTAATGCGGAAGCAGCGCGGCTGTCGGGCCTGCGCGTCGATCGCATCCTGGTCTCGGTCTACGTCATTGTCGGCTTCTTCGCCGGGCTCGCGGCCTTCGTGCTGTCGGCCAGGCTGAACTCCTCGGAAGCGGTGGCGGGCATCGGCTACGAACTGACCGTCATTTCGGCCGTCGTCATCGGCGGCACCTCGCTGTTCGGCGGCATCGGCTCGGTCGGCGGCACGGTGGTGGGGGCGGCGCTCATCGGCGTGCTGCAGAACGGGCTGCAGTTCAACAACGTCTCGTCCTACACGCAAAGCATCGTCATCGGGCTCATCCTGATCCTGGCGGTGGCGTTCGACCGCTGGCTGAAGTCGCGGGTGCGACGGTGAGGGGCGAAGGGAGATGTTAACGCCCAGGCGCCCCCCCTCTGTCCTGCCGGACATCTCCCCCTCAAGGGGGGAGATCGGATGTCATGACTGCTTTCGCTAATTTTCAACGTTGAAGAGAAAGCGGCGAGGACGAAGCTGCTGATCTCCCCACTTGAGGGGGAGATGTCCGGCAGGACAGAGGGGGGCGCCTCGCTCTGCCCCCTGGCAGGAGACCCCACCCCATTCCTTGCAAAACAATCATGCTTTGCTAGAAAGATTTTGGCGGGTGGCATCGTGAGAGAACCTCATGTTTGCCGATATCATCAGACCGATCACCCTAGGTTTTTCGCTGCTGCTGCGGTTCTGGCCACAGCTCATCGCCCTGGTGCTGGCCGGCGTGATGGTCGGCGATCTCCTCATGCTGCTGGCGGCGAAGGTGGCGCTGGCCAATCACTTCGCCGGGTTGGCGATGCTGACCCTGGTGGCGCTGGCGCAGCTGGTGGTGACGGTGGCAATGTTCCACGTGCTGCGCCCCGGCCTGCCGCATGTGGTGGCCGCGCAGCGCGGCGCCGACAAGGCCGCAACCACCGAGACGCAAACGAAGCCGGGTGCCGAGGCTGACCGGCGCGGCTCGCGGCTGGTGCGGATGATCACCATCGCGCTTCTGCCGTTCTTCGCCTATTATGCCGCCTGGGGATTTCTGGGCGACATCGTGCGGCAGTATTCGCGCGAAACACTCGACCAGGCCGATTTCGGCCAGAGCGCTGATGTGCTCGACGTGCTCGACTCGCGCTGGCTGCTGGTCTCCGTGGCGGTGTCCTGGCTGATCCGCCGGCTGGCCAAATTCATGCAGGCTAAGACAGGTGCGGAGTCGTTCTGGCAGATCGTGGTGGTGATCTGCGAGACCAACTGGATTTTCGTCGGTCTCTACGTGATCAGCCGCTGGAAGGACTCGGCGCTGCAATGGCTGATGAGCCGCAATTTCTGGTCGGTCCTGCAGGCATCGGTGGACGGGCTGGCAAACCCGGTGCCGATGGTCTCGGCCGCACCCATGGTGCCGGTCGAGATCTCCTCGATCGCGCCGTCGACGGCTGCGATCAACCTGTTCTTCTTCATGCTCCTGCCGCTGATCTGGCTGGTGATGGCGGCGCTGATCTACGGCTATGACGTGCGCGACGATGCTGCCCTGATGCGCGTGCACGGCCGGCTGGAGCGTGCCGGCCGGCGCTATGCCGGCCTGCCGAAATTCCTGCGCGATTTCGTCGAGCATTTCATCGCCGGCTACCGCTCGCGCTATCTGCCGATCGCCAACGGCGTGCGGCTGACGGTCAGCGCCAGCCTGGTGCTGTTGTGCACGCTGGTGGTCGGCTACCGGTTGCTCGACTGGGGCGCGGCCTGGCTGTGGCTCGGCGCGACGCGGCTGATCGGCCCACACGAGCTCGATATCTGGCAGATTTTTTCGCATGCCGTGACGCTACTCTTCGGCAGCCCGTTCCAGGATTCCTCCACCGGCATCCTGATCGAGCCGCTGCGCATATGCTTTCTCGCCGCCGTGCTGGAGACGGCGTTTTCGATGGCGAAGCGGGCGGGGAAGTGAGCTTTCTTTACGGGGAGAAGGATGCTGTCACTTCGGCGGCCGCTGAAAACGCAGGAACCAGGGGCGCTCGCTGCCCAGGCCAACGGCCGGGCGGATGGTCTCGATGGCATCCTCGGGCACGATGAAGGTCTCGCCGACGCTGATGATTTCGCCCTTTTGGGCGCCGGAGAAGATCGCCGAGGTGCAGTTCATCACGCCGTCCGGCAGGCTGACGCCGGAGATGAAGTCGGGCAGCCAGCGGCGGCCGGCGGCGTCGGTCAGCATCACCTTGCAGCCCAGCCACTGCTTTTGCAGATCGGGATCGCCGACCGTGACGGCGAAGGTGGCGATGACGGCCATGGCATGGTCGGGCAAGCGGCCGGCCTTGCCGCCGCGCAAATCGGCCAGCCGCCATTCGCTGCCGCCGAACGGCGCGCCTTGGCCAAACTCGACATCCCTGGCGATGAGGTCCTCGCCATGCAGCCATTCACGGATGCTCTCATAGCTGGTTTCGGCCAGCGTCAGCGGCAGCAGGATAGCGAGCGCGGCAAGACCGCGCCGTCGCCATTTTTTCTCGCCACCGCCGGCTGGGTCGATGTCGGTTGAAACCGCGCTCATGTCTTGCCCTGCCGTGTCTGGCCCTGCGGCGGTGCAGGAGCGTCGAGATCGTATAGCGGCAAGACATCCGCCGGTTGACCATCGGCACCGGTCGGAACGGCATCGAGGCTGATGCGAGCCTGGGCGTCGAGCGGGCCGAACTGACGTGCGGCGATAAGCAGGCTGGCGCCTCGGATCTGGTCGGCCGGCAACTCGAAGACGAACAGGCCGCTTCTCTCCAGCCCTGGATCGACGGCATGTGGCGGCATATCCTGGCGATAGTTGAGCCGCTCCGTCTGGCGGTAGCGCAGGCCGGTCGGGCCTTGCCAGGTGCCGTCGGCGACCGTGGTGGAGGTGCTGGTGGCGGTGAGATTGGTCGTCGCCACCGCCCACAGGCCGCTGGTGGTCAGCAGCCTTTCCTGGCCGAACTGGTTGGTCTTCAGCGTGCGCGCAAAGACCATTCTGTCGAGGCGGACATCGAAGCTGCGCGCCCGCACCGTGTCGTGCATGGCGCCATCAATGGGGATCGGCGCGGTAAGTTCGGCATAATGCGGCTTCGACACCTGCATGCCGTAGCTGAGCGCCACGGTGGCGGCGACGATCAGGAGATTGCCGATGGCGCGGATCCTCATGAGCCGCTCTCGGGCAGGTCGGCGACCGGCATGGTGACGGTGCCGAGCCGATAGGGATTGAACCAGCCCGGCGTGCCGTAAAGATTGTCGCGCGGCTTGAAGATCTCGGCGGTGACGCCGAAGCTGAGATTTGCCGGCACGGCGGCGTTACCGGCAAGCGGCCAGACATAGGCCATGCGTTCGGTCATGCCGGGATGCAGTTCCGGCGTCAGCGTCGAATCGCGGGCCAGCGCGATCATCGGCGTGGAATCGGGCAGGTCGATCCCGTCCGGCTTGAAGACGTTGAAATAAGCCTTGTCGGATTGCGCCGTGCGATTGGTCAGATCGGCCTCCAACACCAGCGCCTTCTGGCCTGGTTTCAGCGCCACGCCATAGAGTTTGGCGCGGCTGACATAGGCGCGCG
>NZ_RZQT01000011.1:0-87754 GCF_003998485.1 Mesorhizobium sp. M7A.F.Ca.CA.001.04.2.1 | reverse complement strand
GCCTTCTTCGTCGTCATTGTCGGCGGCGTCGGCTCGATCGGCGGCCTCGTCGCCGGCAGCGTCTTCGTCGGCGGGCTGACCAGCATCCTCAATTATCAGATCTCGCCGTCGCTGGCGCAGGCGGTCGTGCTGCTGGCGGCCATCGTCGCTGTCCGGCTTCGGCCCAACGGCCTGTTCAACGGAGCGTCGCGATGATCGCCCGCGACCGCAACTGGCTGCTGATCTTCGCCGCCTGCGTGGCGCTCGCGATCATCTATCCGTTCTTTGTCGGCGGGTATCAGCTGACCGTGATCCGCGACGCGCTGATCTTCGGCCTGTTCGCCGCGAGCCTCGACTTCTTCTGGGGCCGCACCGGAATCCTGTGTTTCGGCCACGCTGCGTTTTTCGGCATCGGCGGCTACATCATGGCGCTGATCACGCTCAACGATGCGATCTCCTTCGCCAGCCTGCTTGGCATCATCGGTGCGGTGGCCGGTGCGGCCTTGGTCTCCGCCATCATCGGCTACTTCCTGTTTTTCGGCGGCATCCGTGGCAGCTATTTCACTATCGTCACGCTGGCCATGGGCGTCATCTGCCAGCAGGCGGCGGTCTCCTGGAGCTCGGTCACCGGCGGCGACAGCGGGCTGATCGGCATTCCGCCGATTGCCTTCGATGTCGGCGGGCTGCACGTCGATCTCAGCCAGGACCTGCCCAGCTACATCTTCGTCTCGGCCATCGTCGCGGTGACCGTGCTGGCGCTGTGGTCGATCAGCCGTGGCCGCTGGGGTACGGTGCTGACCGCCATACAGGACAATGAAGTCCGGGCAGCAGCGCTCGGCCACAATGCGCCGTTGCGGCTGCTCGTCACCTTCGTCCTGTCGGCGGCGATCGCCGGCCTTGCCGGCGCGCTCTATGTCTGCATGGCGGGGTTGGTGGCACCGGATTTGTCCGGACTGCTTCTGTCGACGGAAGTCATCGTCTGGGTGGCGGTCGGCGGGCGCGGCACGCTGCTGGGGCCGGTGCTCGGCGCCATCTTCATCCAGCGTGCGCAGCAGACGATCAGCAGTTTCAACCCGAGCCTGTGGCCGCTATTGCTCGGCTGTGTCTTCGTCATCATCGTCTTCGTCCTGCCGGACGGCATCCTGTCGATCTACGCGCGACTGAAAGCCCTGTTCAAAGGCGGGAGGCGCGCACAATGAGCGACATCCTGCTCCAGGCCGAAAATGTCGGCATCCGCTTTGGCGGGCTGCAGGCGCTGGAGGCCCTGAACCTCACTGTACGCGACAAGGAACTCTGCTGCATCATCGGCCCGAACGGCGCCGGCAAAAGCACCTTCCTCAATGTGTTGACCGGTACGCTGCGCCCGACCAGCGGCAGCGTGCGCTTCCTCGGCCACGACATAGCCGGCCTGCCGCTGCATCGCATCGCCCGGCTCGGCATCGCGCGCAAGTTCCAGATCCCGTCCGTCTTCCCGAGCCTCTCGGTGGAAGACAATGTGAAGGTCGCCCGCTGGGGGGCGCCCTCGCCTGTGCGCCCGGTTGGCGAATTGCTGGAATTGGTCGCGCTGAGCAATCGCGCCGCCACACCGGCCGGCGAACTCGCGCATGGCCAGAAGCAATGGCTGGAGATCGGCATGGCGCTGGCAATCGAGCCGCGGTTGCTTTTGCTCGACGAACCCACCGCCGGCATGACGCCGCAGGAGACGCTGACGACGGCCGATATGCTGCTGCGCCTAAAGGGCGAGTTCTCGATCGTCGCCGTCGAACACGATATCCGCTTCGTACGGGCGCTGAACTGCGAGACGCTGGTGCTGCATCAGGGACGCCGCCTGCGCAGCGGTCCTTTCCACGACGTCGAGACCGACGAGATGGTCCGCGACGTCTATCTGGGGAGGCGCTGATCATGCTGCGGACAATGGCGGTGTCAGCCGGCTACGGCCCGCTCCCGGTGCTGAACGGCATCGACCTCAGTGTCGCGCCGGGCGAAGTCGTCGGCCTGCTCGGCCGTAACGGCGCCGGCAAGACGACGCTGCTGCGCGTCATCGCCGGCGGCTTGCGGGCGAGCGGTGGCGCCGTGGTTCTCGGTGAAAAGGACCTCACGAACGCGCCAGCTTTCCGCCGCGCGCGGGCAGGCATCGCGCATGTGCCGCAGGGGCGCGGGATCTTCAACCAGCTGACGGTGCGGCAAAACCTGGAGGTCGGTACCCGCGCTGCCAAGGACCGTGGCGACGGCGGCATTCCGGTCGACATCTTCGGCTATTTTCCGATCCTGCGCGAGCGCGAAGCGCAGGTCGCCGGCACGCTTTCGGGCGGCCAGCAGCAGATGCTGGCGATCGGCCGCGCGCTCTGCGGCCTGCCGTCGGTGCTGCTGCTCGATGAGCCTTCGGAAGGCATACAGCCGAACATCGTGCAGTCGATCGCCGAGCTGGTGCCGCGCATCGCGCGCGAACGCAGCATCGCGATCGTGCTGGTCGAGCAGAATCTCGATCTCGTTCTCAAGGCATCGGACCGCTGCCTGGTGATGGAGAAGGGCAGGATCGTCCATGAAGGCGCGCCGGAGGCGTTCGCCGACGAGACCCTGCTGAAGGATCTGTTGGCCCTATAGGGCGCCTGAAGCGCGCCTGGGAGCTTGTTGACTTGTAAGGCGTGCATGGGGCGCGCCTGGGACTGGAAGGGAACACAACAATGATAAGCAGAAGAACTGTCTTGAAATCCGGCGGCGCCGCGGCCGCTTTCGCCATGGTCGGTGCGCCGTCGGTCCTGCGCGCCGCCGACACCGTCAAGGTCGGCCTGTCGATCCCGATCACCGGGCTGCAGGCGATCCTCGGCGAGACGCTGCTCAATTGCTACAAGCTCGCCGCCGCCGAACTGAACGCCGCCAATGGCATTGGCGGGCGCCAGGTCGAGTTGTTCATCGAGGACAACCAGACCACGACCAAGGGTTCCATCGACAAGGCGCGCAAGCTCATCAACGAAGACAAGGTCGACGTGGTCATGGGCACGATCATTTCGCCGGAGCGAAGTGCTACGCTGTCGGTGACCTCGAAGGCCAAGAAGCTGTTCTTCTACCCAACCAATTTCGAGGGCGGCGAATGCAACCGCTACTTCGTCGCCACCGGCCCGATCCCGATGCAGCAGGTCGACCCGATGATGCCGTGGGTGGCCGAGACCCTCGGCAAGACCATCTACGTCATGGCCTCCGACTATGCCTGGCCGCAGAAGATGACCGAGGCGATCACGGCGGCTTACGAAAAGGCCGGCGGCAAGATCATCGGCGCCGACTACTATCCGTTCGGCACCACGGATTTCGGCCCGGCCTTCCAGAAGATCAAGTCGCTGAAGCCCGATGTCGTCTGGTCGATGGTGGTCGGCAACGACGCCGTCACCCAGCTCAAGCAGTATCGCAGCTTCGATATCAAGCAGCCGCTGATCGCACCGCTCGACGAGGTCTTCAACAAGGACGCGCTGCCGCCCGGCGTCGCGGCCGGCACCTACGCACCGCAGCCTTACTGGATGGCGCTCGACAATCCGGTCAACAAGAAGTTCATCGCGAGCTTCCGCGAGAAGTTCGGCAAGGAGAAAATGGTCAACGGCATCGGCGAGGCCGGCTACAACGGCCTGCATCTCTACGCCCTGGCCGCCGAGAAGGCCGGATCGCTGAAGGACGATGATGTGCTCAAGGCGCTGCCGACGATCGAGTTCGACGCGCCGCAAGGCAAGATCCGGGTCGATGCCAGCAACAACCACACGCTCTGCCATTCCTATGTCGGCAAGGCGGCCGCAGACGGCATCAGCTATGAAATCGCCAAGGATTTCGGCACCATCGCGCCGGTCACGCCTTACTGCAAGCTGTAGGAGCTCCGGCAACGGCTCCAGGCAATCCTGACGGCGGCTTTGCCGCCGTCAGCTCGCTTGCGGCGCCGGCAGCCGTTCGCGCAATTCGTCGACGAGCACCCTGGTGTTTTCGGAATAGTCGATGGGCACGACGACGAGGTGCACGCCGCCGCCGGTGAAGGCCTGTTCCAGCGCCGGCCGCAAGTCGGCGATCTCCGTAACCCTGGTCCCCCTGGCGCCATAGGCCTCGGCATATCTGACGAAATCGGGATTGCCGAAGGTCATGCCGAAATCCGGGAATTCGTCGACCGCCTGCTTCCAGCGGATCATGCCATAGGCATGGTCTTCGAGCAGCAGAACGACGAGGTTGAGCTTGAGCCTGACGGCGGTCTCCAGTTCCTGGCTGTTCATCATGAAGCCGCCGTCGCCACAGATGGCCATGACACGGCGCTGCGGATAGAGCAGTGCCGCCATCATCGCCGACGGCAGGCCCGCGCCCATGGTGGCCAGCGCATTGTCGAGCAGGATCGTGTTTGCCATGCGGGTGCGGTAGTTGCGCGCGAACCAGATCTTGTACATGCCGTTGTCAAGGGCAAGAATCCCATCCGCCGGCATCACGGCGCGGACATCGTGCACGATGCGCTGCGGTGTGAAGCGATCTTCGGTGGCGCGCGCGGCGATTCGGCTCAGAATGCCTTCCCGCAGCGGCAGCAAGGCCTGTGCATTGGGGATCTTGCCCTCGATGCGGTCGGCCAGCAGCGCCAGCGAAGGACCGAGGTCGCCGACGATTTCGGCTTGCGGGAAATAGACCTGCTCGACATCGGCTGAATGATAGCCGACATGAATGACCTTCGGCCCCTTCGCCCCCATGATGAAGGGCGGCTTCTCTACCGTGTCGTGACCGACGGTGATGATCAGATCGGCCTGTTCGATGGCCTCGTGCACATAGTCGCGCTCCGAAAGGGCTGCCGTTCCCATATAGAGCTCCGTGCCGCCAGGCACGGTGCCCTTGCCCATCTGCGTGGTGAAATAGGGAATTTGCGTCCGCAGCACGAACTGGGCGACATCGGGAGTCACGCGCGGTCGCGACGCCGCCGCACCAAACATCAGCAGCGGACGCCTGGCTTCCGTGATCATACGGGCGGCGCGATCAAGCGCGCCCGGGCTGGCCAGCGGCAGTTCGACCGGATGCGTTGGCACGAGTGCTACCGGTTCACACTCGGCCGCCGCAATGTCTTCCGGCAATTCAAGATGTACGGGGCCGGGACGCTCTTCCTGGGCGACACGGAAAGCTTCGCGAACCAACGAGGGGATCATCTTCGGCGAGACGATCTGACGCGACAGCTTGGTCAGCGGCTTCATCGCCGCGACGATGTCGACGATCTGGAAGCGCGCCTGCCGGGATGACAGGATGCCTTTCTGGCCGGTGATCATGATCATCGGCATCGCGCCGAGCAGCGCATAGGCCGAACCGGTCGAAAGGTTGAGCGCGCCCGGGCCAAGCGTGGTGATGCACACACCCGGCTTGCCGGTAAGCCTGCCATAGGTGGCGGCCATGAAAGCGGCTGCCTGCTCGTGGCGGGTCAGGATCAGCTGGATCGAGGAGCGGCGGATGGATTCGACGATATCGAGATTTTCTTCGCCCGGAATGCCGAAAATCCGCTCGACCCCTTCGTTCTCGAGGGCCGCGACGAACAGATCCGAACCTTTGGTCATGACCACCTCTCCCGCAACATTCCGTCGGCCACCTTCATATGGCATCGGAACGCGACGCCTCAAAGAGGCATCTTCGGCTGCGGGTCAGAGGCGCGTGTTGCAGCTCGCCGCTTTCGGCGAGGCGAAAAGTTCCTTCGGTGCAGACCATTGGCTGATCGGTGCGCCGCGCGTGCCGGTGATCAGCGAACGCAGTTCTGACAGATAGGTCTGCACGAAGAACGAGGTCTGGCTTTCCAGCGGCGTATAGGGACCCGGCCGGTAGGCGCGCGACATGATGCCGTTGGCATTGTCCTCGGTGATCTTCTTGTCCTGCACGGTGGTGACGTCCCACATCCAGCTGATCGCATCGGCGTCGACGTCGTTATCGGCATCCTTGTCGACGAGCCATGTCAGGATGACGTCTGTTTCCATGGCGTTGCGCGGTATCATCTGGAACAGCGTGACATAATCATTGGCAGCACTTGCAAACGACAGGCGTCCGAGGCGGAAGCCGCTTTCGCCACCATCATAGGCGTGACGGCCGCCCATCAGGCATGAGACCCCCTCGCCCGTATTGGACAGCGTGTTGCGGCCGGATCCGATCGGCTTGCGGTGCATGGCAAACGGCATCGTGTCGAGGTCGCCAGCCTGCCACGCGCCCTTGTGGAACTCGGCATCGCCGATGACGCTGTGCCAGGCCTCGATTTCATTCTGCCACTCGACCGCCTTGTCGGCGTCGCGGGTCGCGGTCACTTTGACATGGCCGTTGACGCGGTAATATTCGGGGTGGGCCGGCCGGCAGTGATAGCATTCGAGGAAGTTCTCGAGCACCAGCTTCCAGTTCGCCTTGGTGAGATAGTTCTTGCGCGCGACGATGCGTGCACGGTCAAGGCCGTTTTCGCGCAAGCCGCCGGTCAGCCCGTCCGCGACAGGCTGGATGTCGGGCAGCGAATTGGCATCGAGGCCGCAGAACACGAGGCCGCCGAAATGCTTGCAGGGCACGCGGTGCAGTCCCAGCGCATCCGGATTGACGCTTTCCGGTAGATCCTGCCGTGACTGCAACTCGCCGGTCAGCCTGAACGACCAGGCATGGTAGGGGCAGACCAGAAGCTTGCCGCGACCATCCTTGGCGCAGAGCCGCGAGCCGCGATGGGTGCAGATATTGTAGTAGGCCGCGATGTCCTCCTCGCCATCGCCGAAGCGCACGACGATGATCTCCTCGTCGAAAAGCTGGCGCACGATGTAGCGGCCCTTTTCTGGGACCTCGCTGGCATGGGCGACAAGCATCCATTGGCGCGGAAACCACAAATCCCGTTCCAGCGCGAAGATGGCAGGGTCCGCGTAGAAGGCCTGTTCCAGCGACCAGTCCGGACGTTGCCGGTCGATCAGCCTGACGGTCTCGCTTCTGTCGATAGGCTGGCTGTTCGATGTGTAGGCCTGCACGGCAAACACCTTTCTGCTCGCTGGCGTTCGAATGACGTTTCGATAGAGTGTGCGATGCGGAAAGGCTTGCAGCAAATACAGAAATGATAGACCTTCATATCGAAAAGGCATGAAAGCAGGTTTGGATCGTGAAAACCCTCAAGACATCGCTTCCCCTGCTGAACGCCATGGTCGTCTTCGAGGCTGCCGTCAGGCATGGCGGGCTGACGCTGGCCGCACAGGAGCTCAACATCGCACAATCGGCGGTCAGCAGGCATGTCGCCAATCTCGAGCGCCAGCTGTCGGTCGAGCTGTTCACGCGCAGAGGCAACCGCGTCGCCGTCACCGGGGCCGGCAACACGCTGGCCGAAGCGATCCGCGAGGGTCTCGGCACCATCAGGCAAGCGGTCGAGGATTTGACCGCGCACGACAGCGATACATTCGTGGTCGGCTGCAGCCACGACTTCGCGCAGGCATGGCTGATGCCGCGCTTCGGCCTCATCACATCGCAGGTTGCCGATGGCCGCGTGCTGCTGCAGACATCCACCGACTACAGGGATTTCGACCAGCCTGAAGTGGCATTGTCGATCCGTTTCGGCGAAGCCGGGCAATGGCCCGAATTCGTGACCGAAAAACTGCTCGAGGGTGAGTGGTTCCCGGTTTGCGCGCCCGCGTTCCTGGCGCGTTATCCGGCGCTCGCCTCGGAAGAGCCTGAGGCTTTCCTGGCAGTGCCGCTGCTGCATCAGGTGACGCCGCCGGGCGCGATCGACAGTTGGCAATCGTGGGTCGGAACCGACCGGAAACTCGACGGACCTCGGTTCACCGGCTACATGTCGATGATACACGAAACCATCGCCGGGCGCGGCGCGGCGCTCGCCTGGGCGGGATTTGCGGACGAGCATCTGCGCCGCGGCCAGCTCGTCCGGCTGACCAAGACCTCTCGGCGCCACGCCGGCTCCTTCCACATCGTCATGAGGAAGAACGCCGGCCCGGTTGTCAGGGCGGTGGCGCAGGCGCTGCTCGGCAGCGTCGGCGACAGCTTGCAGGCAAGCGCCGGGGGCAGCTGACGATCAGGCCTCGCGACCAAACCGCGACGCCTCGTGACGCGCGCCCCAGACCGGCATGGCGGCTTCGATTTCAGCTTCCGACTTGAAAGCATCGGATGCGTAGCGGTCGACACGGAACCGCTCGGCGGAAACGAACGGGGTCTGCCCGAGAACCAGTTCGCAAGAGAGCCGGCCAAGACCCGGCCCATGGGTGACGCCGCTCTCATTGTCGCCACCGACGACCACGATATTGTCGCTGCCGGGGACTTTGCCGACGATAAGGTTGTTGTCGGGCGTGTAGCACGGCACGCCTTGCGCCCAGCTCGCGATCCTCGAACCGCGCAGCGGCGGGAACACCGTCTGCAACTCGGCAAGCTCCTGCTCGGAGGTTTCCTGCATCAGCCCGATATTGTGCGGCTGGCCGGGTTCGATTTCGCTGTCGTTCGTCTTGTAGAGAGGTTTGTAGTGCCGGCCGGTTCCCCACATGACGGCGCCGAATGTCTCGCGCAGCCACAGCCGCAATTCGCGGCACTGGACGGTGGGAATGGTCGATGGCAGCCCACGGTCGTCGGTGACGATGCGCGTTGCAACGACGCGCAGCAGCGGCAACTGCCAGCCAAGGCCTGACAGGACCTGGTTGTTCCAGGCGCCGGCGGCAACAATCACGCCATCAGCCTCAAGGCCGCCCTGGTCGGTCTCGATCGTCACCCGGTCGCCGGCATCATGGACGGCAGTCACGCGTGTGTTGCTGCGGAAGACGCCGCCGAGCTCGCTGATCTGGCCGGTCAGCACCCCCATCGCCAGCTTGGTGTCGAGCTGGATGCCGTGCGGATTGTAGGCCGCCGAATGGACCCGGGCCGGATCGATGAGGCCCTGCATCTTCTGCCCGATCTGCACGGCATCCAGGTCCTGCATTTCCGGCGGCGCATAGGGAGAATCCAGCACCGGGCGGACGAAGCGTTCGCGCCCGTCCTCGGTCAGCGCCATGATCAAGGTGCCGTTCGGCCGATAACCAATCTCGGCGCCGACCTCGTGCAGCCTGCGATAGAAATCGAGGCCATATTGCTGCAGCTGAAAGCCCTCTTCACCGAGCGGGATCATGCCGGCGGACCAATGGGAGACGAAGCCAGCACCGGCGCTTGTGGTTGCGGCACCCGGCTGGCCGGCATCGATGACCGTCACCCGGCGCACGCCGGACCGCAGCAGATGGAAAGCCGCGCTGCAGCCGATGATGCCGCCGCCAATCACCGCGATATGCCTGCTATCGCTGCCGCCATGGCTTCCGTTTGAACTCATCTTTGTTCTCCCTTTTGCCGATGTTCCGGTCGGAGCGACATACAGCGACGGCGACCATACAGGCTCGTCCCGGACTGTCTAGACACATGTGTCTGTGGCCTGATACTTGATGCGCACTGCATCTGGATCACACGTCCGGAACGCCGCTTGATCCGGCTTTCCGTTGTGTTGTGTCGCCGAGAGAGCGAGGAAAAAGTGAGCGTTTCGACAGCCGCCCAGGCCATTTTCGACAGTGAAATCATATGGGACGCGCATTCCGGCTTCATGCCGGACCCGGCGGCGGACCTGAACAATCTGCAGATCTGGCGCGACGCCGGCATCGACTATCTGTCGATCGATGTCGGCTTCGACCTGTTGCCCTGGGAGCAGACCGTGCGGACGCTCGCAAATTTCCGCCACTGGATCCTTGCCAATCCCGAGCACTACACGCTGGTCTCCTCCGTCGCGGAAATCCGCAAGGCCAAGCTTGAAGGCAAACTGGCGATCACCTTCGACATCGAGGGCATGAACGCGCTCGACGGCCGCGTCGAGATGGTGGAGTTCTATCACCGTCTGGGCGTCCGCCAGATCCTGTTTGCGTACAACAGGAACAATCTGGCCGGCGGCGGTTGCCACGATGTCGAGACCAGCCTGACGGCGTTCGGCCGCGAGGTCATCGACGAGATGAACCGTCTCGGCATGTTCGTCGACGTCACCCATACCGGCTATCGCACCTCGATGGAGGTGATGGAATACTCCAACCGGCCGGTCATCTTCTCGCACTCCAACGCCAAGGCCTTGTGCGGCCATGGCCGCAATATCACCGACGAGCAGATCAAAGCCTGCGCGCGCACCGGCGGCATCGTCGCGATCGTCGGGCTCAATCGTTTCCTAGGAGAGGGACGCACGGACTCGGACAGGCTGGCTGACCACATCGAATATCTCGTCGACCTGGCTGGCCCAAATCATGTCGGCATCGGACTGGACTACGCCTTTCCGGTTGATGTCAAAGGCATCGACCGCATCATTTCCGACAATCCGCAATTCTGGCCCAAGAGCGAATATCCGGAGGGGGCGACGACCTACGCGGCTCCAGGTCAGATGCGCGAACTGACCGAGGTTCTTCTGCGCCGCGGCCAGTCCGAGCAGACCGTGCGCGATGTCCTGGGCGGCAATTTCATGCGCCTGGCGGCTGAAATCTGGAAGTGAGCGGCGGCGGAGAGGCCTATCTCCGCTACAACTCTTGATCCAGGCCACACCGAATGGCGGGCCAGGCCATATCGTCTGCGCGATCACATTCCGCCCGTGACTTGCCCAAGTCGACGCGCCGGCGGCGGTCGGAACAGATGTCGAGATTTTCCGCAAGATCGTCCGTATCCAAGATTCGGACGTGCCGGCAAAATTTTCGCTAGACATAGATGTCTATTATTAGCAGTTTTAGCGGACCGACACATTCGGCCCGGCTTGGAGAATGGCCTGCGGCCTGAAAACAAGACAACGAAAACAGCTGAGGGGTAGAGCATGTCCATTCTAGCCGACACCAGGGTTTCGCGCCGCAGCCTGCTCGCCGGAGCCGGCGCTTTCGGCCTCGCCTCAATGGTCAATCCAAAAGTTTCCTGGTCGAGCGACGGGCCGATCCTCAAGGTGCGCTCCTACGCCGACATCCAGACGCTCGACCCTTGCTTCCGGCTGGCGGCGCCTGAAGGCGACATCACCAGCGTCATCTTCGCCGGCCTCGTCGTCACCACGCCTGGCGACAGCTGGGGCTGGCGGCCGATGGCGGCGGAAACGATCAAGCAGCTCGATCCGCTGACCGTCGCCTTCCAGCTGCGCGACAATATCGGCTTCACCGATGGCTACGGCCAGATGACGGCCGAAGACGTGAAGTTTTCGATCGAACGCATCGCCGACCCAGCCAATAAGAGCCCCTATTCCGGCGACTGGGCAACGCTCAAGGAAGTCGAGGTCAAGGACAAGCTGTCGGGGCTGATCCACCTGAAACAAGCCTTCGCGCCGCTGTGGACGTCGACCTTGCCGACGCCGTCCGGCACCATCCTGTCAAAGCGCGCCATCACCGAGCTCGGTGGCAAGATGGGCGTCAAGCCGGTGGCTCAGTCAGGCCCCTACATCCTGAAGGAATGGCTGCCCAAGCAGCGCACGGTGCTGGTCCGCAATCCCGACTGGAAATACGAGCAAGGCGCCTTCGCGGAAATCCACATTCATCCGATCGAGGACGAGAAGACCGCCGAACTCGGCTATGAGGCCGGCGACCTCGACTACACCTGGACCGCGGTCTCCTCGATCTCGCGCCTGAAGCAGACGCCGCCGCCGAAGACGACAGTGGTGGAGAAGCCTTCGCTGGCCTTTGTCTGGCTCGGCATGAACCAGGATGTCGCTCCCTTCAACAATCCCAACATGCGCCGCGCGGTTCAGTACGCCGTGGACCGCAAGGCGGTGGTCGATGCTGCCTATTTCGGCGCCGCCGCAACCGCCACCGGCATCATCGCGCCCGGCTTGCCCGGCCATCGCGAGAAGAACCTTTTCGATTTCGACCCGGACCGCGCCCGCGACATGATCACCAAGGAAGGATTGGCCGGCACGACGATCACGCTCGACATCCTCAACAAGACCGAGCGGCTGACCGCGGCGCAGGTCGTGCAGTCGAACCTGCAGGATGTCGGCCTCAATGTGGAGATCAAGCAGAACGACAGCGGCACCTTCTGGACGCTTGGCGCCAAGGAAGGCGACTACTGGAAGAAGCTGCAGATGATCATCAGCCGCTTCTCCATGCAGCCGGATCCGAGCTGGGCGACTGCCTGGTTCACCCGCGACCAGATCGGCGTCTGGAACTGGGAGCGGTTTTCCAGCGAGGAATTCGACAAGCTCAATGCCGAAGGCATGGTCGAGCTCGACCCGGCGAAACGCGATGTCATCTACAAGAAGCTGCAGGACCTGATGGAGGAGAACGGCAACTACGTTTTCCTGACGCATGAGGTCACCGGCATCATGAATCGAGACACGCTTGTGGCCGGCCTGAAGCCGAACGGCGAACCCGTGTTCACCGACTTCAAACCGGCATGATGTCGGCGGGCGGGGCTCGCCCCCACCAAAGACCGTCCGACAGGTACCGAAAATGATCCGCTACGCCCTCAAGCGTCTGTGGCTTGGCGCCATCATCATCAGCGTCGCTATGATGATGATGTTCGCCATGGTCTACCTCATTCCCGGCGACCCGGCCTCCGTCGCGCTGGGGCCACGCGCGACGCCGGAGATGATGGAGGCGCTGCGCGTGCGCATGGGCCTCGACCAGCCGGTGTGGCGGCAGTTCCTGCACTTCTACGGATCGGTCCTGCGCGGTGACCTGGGCACCGAGGTTCTGTCGAACCGGCCGGTGCTGGACGTGGTGATGGAGCAGCTTCCGTTCACGCTGGCGCTGGTGGTCGGCGGCATTACCTGGTCGGTGGCGCTTGGCATCCCGCTTGGCTGTATCGCCGCGGTGCGCCGAGGCGGCTTTGTCGATCAGGTGATCGGGGTTCTTTCGGTGGCGATGATCGCGGTGCCGTCCTTCGTCGTCGCCATCTATTCGCTGCTGGTGTTCGCGGTCGCACTGCAATGGCTGCCGGCGATCGGCGCCGGCGAACCGGGCGACCTCACCAGCCGGCTCCAGCACCTCATCCTGCCGTCGCTGGCGGTCGGACTTGGCTGGATCGGCTACATCTCGCGCATGGTGCGCGCCTCGATGCTGGAGACGCTGGAGGCCAGCCATATCCGCACGGCGCGCGCCTTCGGCCTGACCGAAAACAGGATCGTCTACACCTATGCGCTGCGCATTGCCGTGCTGCCAACGATCACCCTGCTCGGCGTCGGTATCGGCCACATGCTGTCGTCTTCCGTTTTCGCCGAAATCGTCTTCGCCCGCCCCGGCATCGGCAAGCTGGTCTATGAGGCGATCTCGGTGCGCAACTATCCCATCGTCTCCGGAGCCGTGCTGGTCACCACGGTCTTCTTCGTCCTCGTCAACGTAGCAGCCGACATCCTCGTCGGTATCTTGGATCCCCGTGTCAGATCAGGTTTCAACTGAGCTGCCATTCCGCAGCTTCCGTCTCGGCATGATATGGCGCACCGCGCGCCGCATCATGTGCGAGCCGCTGGGCGCCGTCGGCCTGACGCTGGTGACGGTGGTGGTGCTGTCGGCGGTCTTCGCCAGCTTCCTGACCAGCTATGCGCCGAGCAAGATATCGCCGGCCGAACGCTTCGCTTCGCCGAGCCTGCTGCATCTGCTCGGCACCGACCACCTCGGCCGCGATCTTCTCACCCGGGTGCTCTATGGCGGACGCGTCGCGCTTTTGATCGCGCTGGGCGCGACAGCGGTGTCGCTGGTTGTCGGCGTCGTGCTGGGGCTGATCGCCGGCTATGGGCCGCGCTGGCTCGACAACGTGCTGCTGCTGATCTTCGACGCCGTGAAGAGCTTTCCCACCGTCATGCTGGCGCTGACGCTGGTCACCCTGTTCGGCCCCTCGCTCTATGCGGTGGTGCTGGTGGTGATGCTGGTCAATGTGCCGGGCTATGCCCGCATCATCAGGACGCAGACGCTGGTGCTGAAGTCGGCCGAACATGTCATGGCGGCGCGCTCGATGGGCGCCAGTGCCGGCCGTATCCTGCGCGTCCATATCCTGCCCAACATCATCGGCCCGATCCTGATCCTGATATCGATGGACATTCCCGTGGTGGTGGCGATCGAGGCCGGCATGAGCTTCCTCGGGCTCGGCGTGCGGCCGCCAACGCCGAGCTGGGGCGCGATCCTCAATGACGGCTTTGCCAACATCCGCGATTCCTACTGGATCGTGATTGCCGGCGGCCTGCCCATCGTGCTGACCACACTCGGCTTCACCTTCTTCGGCGAGACGCTGCGCGACCTCTTCGATCCCCGGCTGAAGGGGCGGTCATGACGGTTCTCGCGATCAAGGATCTGAGCGTCGCCTTCCACACCGAGAGTGGGCGACTGGAGGCGCTGAAGCAGGTGAGTTTTTCCGTGCCGGCCAACCGCAGCGTTGGCGTGGTCGGCGAATCCGGCTGCGGGAAGTCGACGCTCATCAACGCCATTCTCGGCCTGCTCGCCGACAATGGCGAGATATTATCGGGCGAGATCATCTTCGAGGGCGACAAGAACCTTGCCCGGCTCGACCCCACCGCGATGCGCGGCCTGCGCGGGCAAAGGATCGCCACCGTTTTCCAGGACCCGATGGGTGCGCTCAACCCGGTGCTGTCGGTGGGGCGGCAGATGCGCGACATCCAGTATCGCTCGGGTCTGTCGAAGCGGGACAAGGATGCGCGCTCGGTCGCCATGCTGCGCAAGGTTCGCATTCCCGATCCGGAAAGCCGGCTGACGCAGTTTCCGCACGAATTCTCCGGCGGCATGAAGCAGCGCATCGCCATCGCCATGGCGCTGATGATGGAGCCAGCGCTGCTGATCGCCGACGAGCCGACCACGGCGCTCGATGCGACGCTGGAGGTGGCCACCATCGAACTGCTCAAGGATCTGCAGCGCGACATCGGCTGCTCGGTGCTGTTCATCTCGCATCATCTGGGCGTGATCGCCGAACTCTGCGACGATATGATCGTGATGTATGCCGGCGAGGTGGTGGAAAGCGGCACGACCCGCGAGATCTTCCACGACGCCCGCCATCCCTACACGCAGAAGCTGCTGGCCTGCGATCCCGCCCGGCTGTCGCAGCGTGTGTCCCGGCTGCCGACGATTGCCGGGACCTTGCCGGACCTGCGCCGCCGACCAAGCGGCTGCGTCTTCCAGCCGCGCTGCGATCGCGCCGACGCCCAATGCCTGACGACGCCTCCCAGCGCCCCTGTCGGCGGATCTCATATCGCCCATTGCTGGCACTCGGACGTTCCACTGGGGGCCATGGGCGCATGAACGAAGACCTGCTCCGTGTCAGCGACCTGCGCGTCTCGTTCCGGGTTGGCGGCCTGTCCGCCAGGCTCGCGGGGCGGGCCACCGAAATCGAAGCGGTCTCCGGCGTCAGCTTCACGCTTCAACGAGGCAGCACCTTCGCGCTGGTCGGCGAATCCGGCTCGGGCAAGACGACGCTGGCGCGCACCCTCAACGGTCTTCAGCCGGTGAAAGCAGGCACGATCGTGTTCGAAGGACAGGAACTGCAAGGCCTGTCCAACGCCGCGATGAAACCGGTGCGGCGGCGCATGCCGATGATGTTCCAGGATCCGGTCGGATCGCTGTCGCCGCGGCTCAGCGTGCGCTCGCTGCTGTCGGAGCCTTTCGTCATCCACGGTTTGTCGGATCGCGATCTCAACGCTGAAGTCACACGGCTTCTTGCGCTGGTCGGGCTGCCGCGCGATTTAGCCGACCGCTACCCGCACCAGCTATCCGGCGGCCAGGCGCGCCGCGTCGGCGTTGCGCGGGCGATCGCGCTGGACCCGGTGCTGGTCGTCGCCGACGAGCCGACCGCCGGCCTCGACGTCTCCGTGCAGGGAGAGGTGCTGAACCTGCTCAACGACCTGCGCGACCGCATGGGCCTGTCGATGCTGATCATCACCCACAATCTGCATGTCGTGCGCCAGATCGCCGACCGCATGGCGGTGATGTATCTCGGGCGCTTCGTCGAGCAGGGCGAAACCGAAGCGATCTTCCGTGCCCCGCATCATCCCTATACGGCGGCCCTTCTGTCCGCCAACCCCGAGCCCGATCCAGATCGGGTGCACCAGCGCATCACGCTGCCGGCTGACGTTCCGTCCTTGCTGGCGCGCCCCTCAGGCTGCGAGTTTCACACACGCTGCCCGCAGGCCGAGGGCCGTTGCGCGCTGGATGTCCCCGTCCCGGCCTCGGTCGGCGACAGCCGTCTAACCTGCCATTTCCCGCTGAACACATAAGGATCGCCACCGGCGCAAGTGTCGGCCGGGGCGTTGAGAGGAGCCGCCATGCAAGATATCCGCATCGTCACCGATTTCCCGCGCAAAATCCGCGAGATCGAGAATTTGTGGATTCCGATGCCGGATGGCGTCAAGCTGGCGGCGCGTGTCTGGCTGCCGGAAGACGCGGAGAGCGATCCCGTGCCAGCGATCCTCGAATATTTGCCCTATCGCAAGCGTGACGGAACGGTGGAGCGCGATGCGCTGACGCATCCCTATTTCGCCGGTCACGGCTATGCCGGCGTGCGGGTCGACATGCGCGGCTCGGGCGACAGCGAAGGACTGTGCAAGGGTGAGTATCTGAAACAGGAGCAGGATGACTGCCTGGTGGTCATCGAATGGCTGGCGAGGCAATCCTGGTGCTCGGGAAGCGTCGGCATGATCGGCATCAGCTGGGGCGGCTTCAACGGGCTGCAGGTCGCGGCCCGCCGGCCGCCGGCGCTGAAAGCCGTCGTTTCGCTGTGCTCGACCGACGACCGCTATAACGACGACGTGCATTATCTCGGCGGCGCGATGATGTGCGACAATCTGATGTGGGGAACCACCGCCTGGGCCATCGCCATGACCCCGCCCGACCCGCTCATTGTCGGCGACCGCTGGCGCGATCTTTGGAAACAACGGCTGAATGGCAATGGCATCTGGATGCAGGACTGGTTTGAACACCAGCGCCGCGACGATTTCTACAAGCACGGTTCGATCTGCGAGGATTATTCCGATGTCGAAATCCCGGTCTACGCCGTCGGCGGCTGGGCCGACGGTTACCCCAATCCGATCTTCCGGATGCTGGAAAAGCTAAGCGGTCCCCGCAAAGGGCTGATTGGACCCTGGGGCCACAAATATCCGCACTTCGCCATGCCAGGACCTCGCATCGGCTTCCTGCAGGAGTGCCTGCGCTGGTGGGATCAATATCTCAAGGGCATAAACACCGGCATTGCCGACGAGCCGATGCTGCGCGCCTGGATTCAAGATCCCGCACGGCCGGCGGCGATCTATGACGAGCGGCCCGGCCGCTGGGTCGCCGAGCCGGCTTGGCCGGGGCCGGGGGTCGGCGAAAAGGTGCTGAACCTTGCGCCGCATGTGCTGAGCGAGGCCAGGGGCGAAGACACGATCCTGGAGATTTCATCGCCGCAGACGGCCGGCCTGTCGTCCGGCGCCTGGTGCGGTTATGGCCTCATGCCTACCTTGCCGGTCGACCAACGCACGGAAGAAGGCAATGCCCTGATCTTCGAGACGGCGCCGTTGACCGAAGCGGTCGAGATCCTCGGTTTTCCCGAATTCGAGGTCAAGCTCTCCTCCGACAAGCCGGTTGCGCTTCTGTCCGCCACGCTGTCGCAAGTGTTCCCGGAAGGTGCTGCCTCGCGCATCAGCTACGGCATCCTCAATCTGAGCCATCGCAACGATGATCTGGACATCGTACCCATGGTGCCGGGCCGGGCGGAGACCGTCCGCATCAAGCTGCGCTGTTGCGGGCAGCGTTTCGAGGCTGGCGAGCGTATCCGGCTGGCACTGGCGACATCGCATTGGCCGATCGTCTTTCCGACCGCCGAGCAGGCGACGCTGTCGATCCATTGCGGCGACAGCCGGCTGATCCTGCCGGTGCGCGCGCCGCAGAAGCTGGACGACACGCTGGGGGCCTTCCTGGCTCCGGAAAGCGCCGCGCCGATGGAACAGGAGGTTTTGGCCAAGGGCGACGGTTTTCAGCGCTCGGTTTCGACAGACCAGGTCACCAGCGAGACCGTCTACCAGGTCGTCAATGATGGCGGCACGGTGCGGCATCCGCATACGGGAATCGTCCTTTCAGCGAAGCATGTCGACCGGTTCTCCATTCACCCCGACGACCCGACCTCGGCGGTCGGCACCTGCACCTGGGAAAAATCCTATGGCCGCGGCGACTGGCAGGCGCGCCTTTCAGTGACGGCGACGGTGTGCGCGCTGCGCGACGTCTGGCGGATCGAGACCCACATCACTGCCCATGACCGAGACGAGCGGATCGTCGACCGCAGCGAGGTCAAGGAGTATCGGCGCGATCTCAACTGAGCGGCGGCGATTGTCAATCAGGCCATCGATTTCGGCAAGGCGACGGCCAGCGCATCGACGGCCAGCCGCACCTTCAGCGGCAGATGCGGTGTCTGCAGCCAAAGCGCGTGGCAGTCGTAGAGATATCGCGGCTGGTCCGGCAACAGCGCCATCAGCGCGCCGGCCTGAATGCGGTCGCGTACCAGCCACCAGGGCAGCCAGGCCAGCCCCATGCCGTCGGCGGCCGCGTCAGCGATGGCATCGAGATCGTCGAGCCGCAGCCGTCCGGTTGGCGTGATCTCGAGCGTGGGTTGCCCCTCGCGCACAAACAACCACGGCTGAACGACCTGGCCGAGCCGGCGGTAGACAATCGCCTGATGGTCGGCGAGATCCTCGATCCGCTGCGGCTCGCCATGAATTCTGAGATAAGAGGGTGCCGCGCAGACGACCATGCCCTGACGTGCGACGCGACGCGCAATCACCCCCGCCTTGTCGTCAAGAGTGCCGGTGCGGATGGCGAGATCGTAGCCGTCCTCGGCAAGATCCGCGAAGCGGTCGGTGAGCGACAGGTCGAGTTCCAGCATCGGATATTGACGAGCCAGCTTCAGCAACACGGGGGTCACGCAATGGCGCCCGAAATGCGCCGGCATGGTGACCCGCAGTTTTCCACGTGGCTCCGAAAACTGTTCGGCGGCGAGCGCATCGGCGGCTTCGGCCTCGGCCAGCACCACCCGACAGCGTTCATAGTAAGCGCGGCCGAAGTCGGTCAGGCTCTGCCGTCGCGTGGTCCGGTTGAGCAGCCGCACGCCCAGCCGCTCCTCGATAAACCGGACATGCTTGCCGACCATCGGTCCGGAGAGGTCGAGCGCGACCGCCGCGGCCGCGAACGAGCCGAGATCGACCGCCTTGACGAACACGGCCATGCTCTCAAGCCGATCCATATTCGGAACACCTGGTTTCTACTGTTCTTCTCCTACAGCCATTTATCCTCGACAAGACCGGCTGCATAGCTCATTCGGTTCTGATGATTTGGAGTATCCCGAATGACACGCGTAGTTCGCTTTCACCAACATGGTGGTCCCGAGGTTCTGCGCATCGAGGATGTCGCGCTTTCCCCACCGGGTTCGGGCGAAGTTCAAATCCGGGTCAAGGCACTCGGCCTCAATCGCGCCGAAGCGCTGCTGCGCGCGGCTTCCTATATCGAGACGCCGACGCTCCCCTCGGGGCTTGGTCTTGAAGCGGCGGGCGTCATCGAGGCTATTGGTGTCGGCGTGAAGGATTTCGCGCCGGGCGACAGCGTCAGTGTCATCCCGCCGCAATCGATGATCCGCTGGCCGGCCTATGGCGAGTTTGCCACCTACCCCGCCGGACTTGTCGTCAAGCATCCGCCGTCGCTCGACTGGCAGACGGCAGCGGCCGTCTGGATGCAGTATCTCACCGCCTATGGCGCGCTGATCGATATCGCCGGGCTGCACAGCGGAGACCACGTGGTGATCACCGCAGCCTCGAGCAGCGTCGGGCTTGCGGCAATCCAGATCGCCAACAGGGTCGGTGCAACAGCGATTGCGGTGACGCGGACATCGGCGAAGAGGCAGGCCCTGCTCGATGCCGGCGCGGCTGAAGTCGTCACCTTGGCCGAGGAGGATTTGGCGGCACGGCTGAATGAGATCGCAGGGCCTGAAGGCGTGCGCGTCGTGTTCGATGCGGTCGGCGGCCCGATCTTCGAGCCACTCACAGCGGCCATGTCGCGTGGCGGCATCCTCATCGAATATGGCGGTCTCAGCCGCGAGCCGACGCCATTCCCGCTGCCAGCGGTGCTGAGCAAGACGCTGACACTGCGCGGCTACCTCGTCCACGAGATCACCGGCAACCCTGTGAAACTCGAGGCCGCCAAGGCGTTTATCGTCGAAGGTCTGGAGCACGGAACGCTGAGGCCGCTCATCGACAGGACCTTCGCGTTCGACCAAATCGTCGAGGCGCACCGCTACCTGGAGTCGAACGAGCAGTTCGGCAAGATCGTAGTGACGATTTGAATCGTGGTGACTGCCTGAGCAACGCTGGCGAACAAATCATTCTTGCAGGGCAATATCGACCTTGAAGCCGCGGCTTTGCATCCCTAACTGTTCGGTGCGGGCCGGGCCCCTCTGACTGTCGCTTTTGGCGATTGTGATGTCGGACCGCTTTAACGGGCCCGTTTCCATTCTTTCGGTCAAGCGGGCTCATTCCTTTCGGTTTGGAGCCCCGTATGACATCTACTTCCCTCCTCGGTATGGTTTGCCCCTCCTGCCGCGTCGCGCTCGTGATGAGCGAACGCCAGGGTATCGAAATCGATTACTGTCCGCAGTGCCGCGGCGTCTGGCTTGATCGAGGAGAACTCGACAAGATCATCGAGCGTTCCGGCAGGGAAGCGGCGCCCGCACCGCAGCCACAGCCGGCAGCATTCTCCCAGCCACAACATGGCCAGAGCCGCGATGACGATTATTCCCGCTCGCACGGTCACCGCTATCCGAAGCGGAAGAAATCATTCTTCGAAGAGTTGTTCGACTGACCGCATGACGCCCGACATCCAGGCCGGCGCTTGCTGAAACTTCCGAAACCACATCGACAAAGGTTCATCTCCGATGATTTCCCGCACCAGCCGATTTGCAGCTCTCTTTGCAGGACTGTTCCTTGCATTCTCCATGGTTGCGATGGACCATGCCGAGGCCCGTCGTGGCGGCAGTTTCGGCAGTCGTGGCATGCGTACGTTCCAATCGGCACCGCCGACCAGGACGGCCCCAGCACCGGCCGCTCCGGTCGAGCGGTCGATGACGCCCAACACCGGTGTGAACAACGCGGCCCGGCAGCCGCAGGCCGGCCTGCAGAGGCCCGGCTTCATGAGCGGTTTCGGTGGAACGATGATGCGCGGCCTGTTGCTCGGCGGCCTGTTCGGCCTGCTTCTGGGTCAGGGCTTCGGCGGCCTGGCCGGCATGTTCGGTTTCCTGCTTCAGGCCTTGCTGATCGGTGGCGCGATCATGCTGGCCATCAGGTTCTTCCGCTCGCAATCCGCGCGCGGCCCCGCGCCGGCGCTCGCCGGTGCCGGCAATGCCCAGGCTTCGCGATTTGAGAACCGCTCAACGGCAGGGCAGCAGACTGCAGGCTCCTTCACAATTCCCGGTTTCGGCGGCGGTTCAGGTGGAGGCTCTCCGGCCGCCGCCTCCGAGGAGATCACGCTGGCCCAGACGGATCTCGACGCATTCCAGCAGCTGCTGACCGATGTCCAGGAAGCATTCGGGCGCGAAGACCATGTCGCTCTGCGCCGGGCGGTTACACCCGAAATGGTATCCTATCTGTCGGAAGAGTTGGCCGACAATACCCAGAAAGGTCTCAGGAACGAAGTGACTGATATCACCTTGCTGCAGGCCGACATCGCGGAAAGCTGGCGCGAGGATGAGCGCGACTACGCCACGGCCGCCTTGCGCTACGAATCTCGTGACGTGACGCGCGAACGGGCCAGCGGCAAAATCGTCGCGGGCGACGATGGTCATCCGACAGAGACGACCGAGCTGTGGACTTTCGTGCGTGAGAATGGATCGAACTGGAAGCTCTCGGCAATACAACAGGCTTGAGCCTCGGGCGATTTTTTCCGAGGTTTCGCAGTTGTGGGCGTTCAGCGCACGATCTTGACGCACATCGGCGTGCCGATCTCGATGGCGCGCCCGGTGTCGGTCAGTATGCCGCTGTCGGCGTCGCGGGCGAAGATCGAAATGCGGTCGCCATTCTGGTTGGCGGAAAACAGATGGCCGCCTGACGGCGTCAGCGCCAGGTTACGCGGGGTCGCGCCGCCGCAAGGGACATAGCCGACGAGGCTGAGCGATCCTGTCTGCTGGTCGACCGCCATGATGACGACGCTGTCATGGCCGCGGTTGGAGCCGTAGACAAAACGGCCATCCGGTGAGATCTGGATATCGGCGCAGTGGTTGCTGTCGCGTGCCTCGGCCGGCACCGCCGGCTTTGCGTCGATGATCGAGAGCTTGCCGGTGGCTTCATCCAGCGTCATCGACACGATGGTCGAATCCAGTTCGTTCATGACGAAGACGAAGCGTCCGTTCGGATGCAGTGCGAGGTGGCGTGGACCGGCGCCGGATGGCAAAGCGGATTCGGTTAGCTTGGCCAGATTGCCCTCGCGCTCGATCCGGTAAGACACCAGCCGGTCGATGCCGAGGTCGGCGACGATGGCTGTTCCCCCGCCGATGGTTTCGGTGACGCTGTGTGCATGCGAGCGTTCCTGCCGCGCCACATTCGGGCCGCTGCCCTCATGCGAAACGCTGGCGAGCGGCGCCGACAAGGCGCCGTTCTCTTCGAAGCCATAGACAGCCACCGCGCGATCCGGGCCGCCCTCGCCCATGCCGTAATTGGCGACCAGCAGTTTTGTCCCGTCGCGGGTGATGGTGTTGTGGGCGGCTATGCTGCCGAGCGACGGTTGCTTGTTCAGATAAATGAGCGTCCCCGAAGCTCGATCGAAGCTGTAAGCTGAGACGGTGCCCTCGCGCCAGGTGAACACTTCCGAGTTGGCGTAGATCCGCGAGCCGTCCGGTGTCACCGAGAGGAAGGTCGGATTGTCGACGTCGTTGGTCTCGGCCAGTTTTCGTGTTTCCAGCGTCGTCTCGTCAAAGCTGTAGACGCTGAGGCCGACGCCCCGAGCGCCCTGAAAATACGGCGCCTCGCGGTTCAGGCTGCCGACAAAGACCAGACAATTCTCGCGCATGATTTCCTCCCCTACCCGCCTGCGCTTTGGCGCGCGGGAGCAGCCAAAATTTCGCCTGTTCACGCTTGCAACGCAACCCCATATGTGAAAATACTATTTACAAAAGAAGATTGACGGGAGGAGACGTCTTGTATTTCGACGCCTTGATGCGTTTTCCGATAGCTGTGACGTGCCCCATGCAGGTCTGGCGATGCCGACCATGAACGATTTCGCACCTACCGTCGGCGTCGCCTCGACGCATCCCAAGAACATGCCCGGAGATCACGCCGCGCTGCCGGTGTGGAATGCCGAGAACTGGTTCTACGAAGACTGGCCCGTCGGCCAGAAGATCCGCTCGTTGCGGCGCACAATGGCCGAAGGCGACAGCCATTTGTTCAACACGCTGGTGCTCGACATCCACCCCTATGTGCAGGACCAGATGTTTGCCGAGAACGAAGGCATTTTCGGCAAGCGGCTGATCGCCGGCGCCTTCGTCTTTTCGGCTGGCCTGGGGCTGGTCGCCACCAACTGCGTCAATGCCTTCTCCTATGGCTACGACAAGCTCCGCTTCATAAAACCCGTCTTCATTGGCGACACGATCTATTCGATCCGCTCCAACCTCGACAAGAAGCCCCGCTACAAGGAAATGGGGCTGATCCGCGCCAGCTACGAGGTGTTCAAGGGCGAAGGCGAGTTGGTTCTCTATTGCGAGCATCTGCAGACGGTGAAGTACCGCAACCCGGCCGACTTCGTCGGCAAGACGGAGAAATAGCATGCCGGCAGCAGCCGAATTGCCGCTCGCCGGTCTCGTCGTCGTCGACATGAGCCAGTTCCTGTCCGGGCCCTATTGCTCACTCAGGCTGCTCGATCTCGGCGCCCGCGTCATCAAGATCGAGCGTCCGGATGGCGGCGACCTGTCGCGCCGGCTCTATCTCAGCGATACCGAGATCGGCGGCGATTCCACCATCTTCCATGCCATCAACCGGGCCAAGGAAAGTCTTGCCATCGACCTCAAGAACGAGGCCGATCTCGAGGCGTTGCGCGGCCTTCTGGCCAAGGCCGATGTGCTGATCCAGAATTTCCGGCCGGGCGTCATCGAGCGGCTCGGCTTGGACTATGAGGCGGTCCGCAAGATCAATCCGCGGCTGGTCTATGCCTCGATCAGCGGCTATGGCGAAGACGGACCATGGGTCAAGAGACCCGGCCAAGACCTGCTGGCGCAGGCGCGCTCCGGCGTGATGTGGCTGAACGGCGATGAGGACCAAGGGCCGGTGCCGTTCGGTCTTGCCATCGGCGACATGCTGGCCGGTGCCGCCTGCGCGCAGGGCATTCTGGCCGCACTCGTGCGGCGCGGCATCACCGGCCAGGGCAGCCATATCGAAACCAGTCTCCTGGAAGCGCTGGTCGATTTCCAGTTCGAGGTGCTGACGACGCATCTCAATGACGGCCGCCGGCTGCCCAGGCGCTCCAGCTTCCGCAGCGCGCATGCCTATCTGTCGGCGCCTTACGGTGTTTACCCGGCCAAGGACGGATACCTCGCCATCGCCATGACGCCGATTCCCAAGCTGGCCGATCTCCTGTCGCTCAGCGAACTCGCACCCTATCGCGACAAGCCTGCGTCGTGGTTCACCGCGCGTGACGACATCAAGGCGATCATCGCACAGCGGATCGCCACCAAGACGATCGACGAGTGGCTTGATATCCTCGAGCCGGCCGACATCTGGTGCGCCAAAGTGCTGACCTGGCCGGAGATGCTGGCGAGCGAAGGGTTCCATTCCCTCGGCATGCTGCAGACTGTGACGCGCGAGGACGATGTCTCGATCCTCACCACCAGTTCGCCGCTCCGGGTCGATGGCATAAGAGCCAAGGCCGATCGGGCGGCGCCCCGCATCGGCGAGCACAGTGCCGCCATCCGCGCGGAGTTCGGCCTGTGAGTTCGCCCAAGCTCAAAGGCATGACCTGGAGCCATCCGCGTGGCTATGATCCGATGGTCGCCTGCTCGGCGCTGTGGCAGCAGAAGACCGGTATTGCCATCGAATGGGACAAGCGCTCGCTGCAGGACTTCGAATCCTTCCCGGTCGAAGAGCTGGCGCGCGCCTATGACCTCATCGTCATCGACCATCCGCATGTCGGCCAGATCACGGCCGAAGGCTGCCTGGAGCCGCTGGATGTCGCCGGACGCGAGGCGGAACGCACGGCCCTTGCCTCGGGCAGCATCGGCCAGTCCTATCCGAGCTACAACTGGCAAGGACGGCAATGGGCTTTCCCGATCGATGCGGCAACCCAGGTCCAGGCATGGCGTCCGGATGCGCTCGCGGCGCCGCCGGCGCGCTGGAGCGAGGTGCTCGATCTCGCCCGGCAAGGCCGCGTGCTGCTGCCGCTGCGGCCGCCTCACGTGTTGATGGTGTTCTACACGCTTGCCGGCAATCTCGGGCATGCCTGTACGACCGATCCGTCCCACGGTCTGATCGATGTGGAGATCGGTAGCCAAGTCTTCGAGGCAATGCGCGAGATCGCAGCGCTGGTCGATCCCGCGTGTTTCGAGATGGACCCGATTGCCGTCTCCGAACGTATGGCGGAGGCCGGTTCCAGGTTCGTCTGCGCGCCACTGATCTATGGTTACGTTTCCTATGCGACGGCTGGCTTTCGGGCGAACCGGCTGGCCTTTGCCGATGTTCCGGTCATCGGTTCCGGCGGTCCGGTCGGTTCGGCGCTTGGCGGCACCGGCATAGCCGTATCAGCCTTTTCCAAAGCCAGGGATGCCGCGATCGACTTCGCCTATTGGGTCGCGAGCGGCGATGTCCAGCGTGGCGCCTATGCCGCCGCCGGCGGCCAGCCCGGCCATGCAGCGGCCTGGGAGGACCAGGCTGTCAATGAAGCGACCGGCGACTTCTATCGGGATACGCGCGCGACGCTGGAGGGTGCATGGGTGCGGCCGCGCCACGACGGCTACATGACTTTCCAGCAAGCAGCATCCGAACGCATCCTTTCCGGCATGACCTCCCGGCATCAAGCCCGACAGGTTGTTGCCGATCTCAATCGCCTGTTTCGGGAGAGTTCCCCGGTGCAGGTGTCCGGCGCTGCCGGTGGAGGAGCCTGAACCAAACCGAACGGAGGAGAACGAGATGACAGGAATGATCCGCGGCCTGCTGGCCGCAACCGCGCTTGCCTCGCTTGCAACGACCGCCTTTGCGCAGGATGTGCAAGGCGTCATCGGCGGGCTGCCAACCGAACTCAAGGCGCAATATGACGGCGCGCCGCAGAAGGTGCTGCCTTCGGCCTGGGACAATTTCACAGCGCCGCCGAAACCGTGGAAATGGTGCCACTCGGAATCCTACCAGGGCAATCCGTGGCGGGTCACGGTGACCAAGGAATTGAAGCGTCTCGTCGACGGGCTGATCGCCGACGGAACGGTGTCCAGCTTCGAGGTGTCTGATTCCAACAACGACGCCAGCCAGCAGATCAACCAGATCCGCGCCTTCATCGACAAGAAGTGCTCGATCATCACCTCGATTCCGGGCTCGGCGACGGCACTCGATGATGCGATCGACGCTGCCGCCAAAGCCGGCATTCCGTTCATCACCGCTGCCGGTTCGGTGACCAGCCCGAACGCCATCAATGTCGATTCCAACTATGCGCGCTGGGGCTACGACATGATGGCGGCGATCGGCAAGGCGCAGCCGGACGGCGCCAGCATCCTTCTGGTCGAAGGCATCGCCGGACACCCGATCGTGGTGCAGGAGCGCCAGGGCGCGGACAAGGCGCTGACTGAAAATCCGAAGCTGAAGATCTCGCGCAATGTCAATGGCAACTGGACAGCCAACGTCACCAAGACCGTGGTGCTGCAGGCGATCGCCACCAACCCGGCGCCGATCGATGCAGTGTGGACGACAGGCAGCGAAAGCCGCGTCGTCGCCGAAGCCTTCGCAGAAGCCGGCCGGCCCGCACCATTGATCACCGGCTCGATCACCGGCGATGCGCTGGGCTACTGGAAGGCCAACCCCGACAAGTACCGCTTCGAAGGCCATGCGGTGCTGCCGCACTGGACCGCGCAGACGCTGTTCCGCGTCGGCGAGCGCATGCTCGACGGGCAGAAGCCGAAGCTGAACACGCTGCTGATCCCGATCCCGCCTGTCCACACCGCCGATCTCGGTGCCTGGTACAAGGACTGCATGACGACGGACGCCGTGTCTATCTTCCCGATCCCGCCGAAAGATCCGATGCCGGAGGAATGGCTCGACGCCTATTTCTCGAACCCGGCGCCAACCAAGGGCTGGGACTATTCGAAGGTGCCCGATGCCTGTGCAAAGTGACGCCTGCTAATCTCTCAACAGGCCGGCTCCTTTCGGGGAGCCGGCCTGCCAGCATCGAAATGCGACATGCTTGAAGTCAAAACCATATCCAAACGCTATGGCGAGACGATCGCGCTCGCGGACGCATCGATCGCGTTTCGGGCGGGAACCATCCACACCATCCTGGGCGAGAACGGTTCGGGCAAGAGCACGATGGTCAAGCTGTTGTCCGGCATCGTCCAGCCGGACAGCGGCGCGATCCTCCTGCACGGCAAGCCGTTCTCGGGCGCCAACCCCTCGGCCTTCCAGGCGCAAGGCTTCGCCACGGTGTTCCAGGAGGTGCTGATCGCGCCGGATCGCAGCGTGACCGACAACATCCTGCTCGGCCTCGACGGGCTGGTCCGGCGCGCTGTGCCCCGCAACGAGCGCCGTGACCGGGCGAAAGCTGCGCTTAAGCGCTTCGCGGTCACCGACGTCCCTCTCGACATGCCAGCCGGCCTGCTGCCGCTCGCCGCGCAGCAATTGGTCGTCCTTGCTCGCGCGATCGTGCGCAACCCAAAGATCCTGATCCTCGACGAGGTCACCGCCGCGCTCGACTTCGCCGATCGCGAATCCGTTTTTTCGTTGATGCGTGCGCTTGCCGGCGAGGGCTGCCTGATCCTGTTCATCACCCACCGCATGGACGAGGTGATGTCGCTTTCGGATCGCATCTCGATCCTGCGGGGCGGCAGCGTGGTGCGCACCGAAGAGCGCGGCGCTTCGACGCCGGCTGAGCTTCTCAAGACAATGGCGCCACGTACCGCCGCGGAGCTTGCGCATGGCTGATCGCACCGCTCTCGAATTTGGTGGTCTTGCCGTTCGCGAACTCGTCATCGCGCCCGGCGCCAGCCCGATCACGCAGGCAATCGCTCCGGGTGAGATCGTCGGGCTTGCCGGCCTCGATGGTCATGGCCAGGAGCTGTTTCTCAAGATGCTTGCTGGCCTGGAACCGCCGCATGGCGGCTCGATCGAACTCGGTGCATCGGATGCGTCCCGCAAGATCACCGGGTTTCGCAAGGCTGTCGCCAGCGGCATCGCCTATTTGCCGCGCGACCGACGCGCCAACGGCATTTTCCCGACGCAGTCGGTGCTCGACAACTTCGCCGTTTCGACTCTGTCGCGCGACACACGGCTCGGCCTGATCAGCCCGGCGGCGCGCAAGGCGCGCTACGACATCTACCGCGAAAAACTGTCAATCGCCGCACCCCGGCCCGATGCGCCGATCACCACTTTGTCGGGCGGCAACCAGCAGAAGGTGCTGCTGGCGCGGGCCTTGGCGCTGGAGCCCGCGATCCTGCTCCTCAACGATCCGACGCGTGGCGTCGACGTGGCGACGCGGCATGTTCTCTACGACGTGTTTCGCTGGCTGGCGGCCGACGGCATGGGGCTCGTCATCCTGTCCAGCGAAATCGAGGAGATTCTTCTCCTGTGCCAGCGCGTGCTGGTGTTCCGTGAGAATGAAGTCGCGGCCGAGATCGCCGGCAACGCGCTCACCACCGACGGCGTGATATCAGCCATGTTCGGACGTGCGGCATGAGCCCTGTTGCGCGCCTCCTGTCCCTTGGACGAAATTTCGGCTTCGCCGTCGTGCTGCTGGTCGTGCTGCTTGCGGTCAATCTCATCCTCAGCCCGGGACGGTTCCAGCCGGGTTCCTGGGGGGCGCTGGTCGGATTGGCGGCGCCCTTGATCGGTGCTGCCATCGCCTCAACGCCTGTCATCCTCGCCGGGCGTGGCGGAATCGACATCTCGGTCGGGCCATTGATGGGCTTTGTCAACGCTTTGACGATCCAGGTGCTGTTCCTCGGCACCGGCATCTCGTCGCCCTTGGTGCTCGTTCCGGCGGCGTTGCTCGTCGGCGCGCTGGTGGGCGCGGCGAACGGCTTCCTGGCGACAATCGTGCGCATTCAGCCGATCGTCGCCACGCTCGGCACCTATCTGATCCTGACCGGCGTGACGCTGACAATCCTGCCGGCGCCGATCGGCCCAGCGCCGGCCTGGCTCAAGGCGCTGTCCGGCCCGCTGTCGATGCTGCCGCTGGCACTGATGTTCATTGCCTGGTGGCTGGTGCGGCGCACACCATACTACGACCAGCTTATGGCGGTCGGCAGCGACGACCGCGCCGCCTACACCGCCGGTGTCGATGTCACGCGCGTGCGCTTCATCGCCTATGTCATGACCGGCATCCTCGGCGGATGCGCCGGGCTGATGCTGACCGCGCTGATCGGCTCCGCCGACCCCAACATAGGGCCGACCTACACGCTGATCGCCATCGCTGCCATAGCGCTCGGCGGCGTCAGCCTGGCCGGCGGCCGTGGTGGCGTGGCGGGTGCCGCCGTCGGCGCCATCGACATCTTCCTGCTGCAGAGCGTGCTGACGACGTTCAACGTCTCGACCTTCGTGCTGCAGATCGCCTACGGCGCGATCCTGGTGCTGGCGGTGATGCTGACAGCGCTGCAGGAACGTCTTGCCATGGGGAGACGCTGACATGGTTTTGCGCCAAAACCTCTTCGCGACAACCAACGCCCGTGTCGTCGGCGCCTTCTGCGTCGCCGCCCTTCTGCACCTTGCCGGCACAATTCTCATTCCCGGCTACTCGGCGCCGTTTGCGATACGGGCCATGCTGGTGCTCGCCTCGCTGCTCGCCGTGGCCTCGATTGGCCAGACGCTGGTCGTCATCATGGGCGGCATTGACCTTTCGATCCCCTTCGTCATCGGCTTTGCCAATGTCGTGGCGGCGCAGCTTTATGGCGATGGCTGGAACTTTTTTCTCGTCTGCGGCCTGGTCGGCGCGCTGGCGCTCGTCATCGGCGGGCTGAACGGGCTGATCTCGCGCAGCCTCGACATCCAGCCGCTCATCGTCACGCTCGGAATCGGCATGGTCGTGCAAGGGCTGGTGCTGCTGTGGACAGCCGGCTTCCCGTCAGGCTCCGCGCCACAAGCGGTTTCCAGCTTCGTCTCGATCGGCGGATCGGCCGGCCCGCTGCCGGTGCCGTGGCTGGTGCCAAGCCTGGTCGTGCTGGCGGCGCTGGTCGTGCTGGTGCTGGAGCGGACGCCCTATGGCCGCCGGCTCTATGCGTTGGGCAGCAATCCGGGAGCGGCGCCGCTGGCGCTGATCGATCCGGTTCGCATGTGGGTCATCACCTATGCAGCAAGCGCCTTCTTCGCCGCTGTCGCGGGCGTGCTGCTGCTCGGCTTCACCGGCTCGGCCTATGGCGATGTCGGCCAGCCCTATCTGTTCCAGACCATCGCAGCGGTCGTTGTCGGCGGCGCAGCACTGGTCGGCGGTCGGGGCAGCTATCTCGGCACGATCGCCGGCGTGCTGGTGCTGACCGAGATCAACACGCTGCTCATCGGCCTCGGCTTCCAGCCCGCGGCGGTGCAGGCCGCGCTCGGCTTCGTCATCGTGCTGCTGGTTTCGCTCTATGGCCGCGAACGGCACGTCTCGGCAACCATCTGAAAGGACTTGTCAGTCGAGCCGCCACAGCTTGCGGGCATTGCCGGACAACAGCCTGTCGCGCTCGTCAATGCTGCAGCCTGACAGCAATGCATGGCTCGCCGCCACCCAGGTCGACAGGCCGCCGCCTAGCGTGCAGACCGGCCAGTCGCTGCCCCAGACGACGCGGTCCCAGCCGAATGAATTGATGGTGTGCTCGACGTACGGCCGCAACGTCTCGACCGTCCAGCTGCCGGCATCGGCATAGGCGACGACACCGGAAATCTTGGCCATGACATTCGGGCGCCGGGCGATCTCGCTCATATGCTCGCGCCATGGATGTTCCCTGTTGCCCTTGATGTCGGGCACGCCGCAATGGTCGAGCACGAACGTCACATCGGGTGCCAGGTCGGCAAGCACGATAGCCTTGGGAATCTGGTGCGGCAGCACGACGAGATCGAAGGTCAGGCCGGTGCCGCCAAGCCGCTTGATGCTGTCGCGGAACACCGCACCTTCCGAGAGCTCGTCGGGCGCGACATGAAGGACGCGGCGAAAGCCCCTTACGAACGGGTTTGCCCGCTGCCGTTCGAGATAGGCCGCGAAGTCTCCTTCCTCAGGACGGCAGGACGCGATCACCCCGGCCAGCATGCTGCCGGGCTGCCGTGACAGTCCTTCCACACGAGCCGTCTCGGCTTCGATGTCGGCCGGATCGACATCGACCTCCATATGCAGCACGCGCTCGACGCCGACACGCTGCGCCTCCGTCGCGTAGTCTTCATAAGAGAAATCGCGGTTGAGCGCCGGCACGCCGGCGAGCCAAGGATAGCGCAGGGCCGAGCGATCGATGAGGTGAAGATGGGTGTCGATGATCATGGCGAGGCTCCTCCCTCTGGTTTTTCAAATCATCTCACGAGAGAATTCTTCATTCAAATAAGAATTCACACCGATGAGCCGACTGCTGATCCAGCAAGGTGCGACAGCTTTTCACACGTTGCCAGCAACAGTTCGATTGTCCTGGTGATATCGGGTGCGGAAGGCGCGTTGACCACCGTGATGTAGGGAATCGACAGCGCGGCGATCGCCTTGCCGTCGGAACTGCGCACCGGGGCCGACAGGTTGAAGACGCCGGCTGTCTGCATCGAAGCCATCATCTCGTAGCCACGATCGCGGATCTGGTCGAGACGGGTGAAGAACTCGCTCGATTGCGCCGTCTTGTCGGTGCTGCGGACGTGTTCGGAAATCATCATCTGGCGCTCTTCCGGTGAGCGGAAGGCGAGCAGCACATGTCCCGAGCCGGTATCGAATAGACTGATATGGGAGCCGACCCGGATCGATATGCCCCAGTAGTTCGGTGCTTCCTGCTGACCGATGACGACGGCAGAACCACGATCAAAAACAACGAGTTGGTTGGCCTGCTGCGATGTCTCGGCAAGCTCACGCATCAGCGGCGTCGCATAGGAGACCAGCCGCCGTACCGGCGCGTGCAGCTGTGCCAGGCCGAACAGCTTGAGCGTCAGCGAATAGCGGTCGCCGTCGAGGCGCGTGACGTAGCCACGCCGCACCAGCCGGTCCAGCATGCGATAGAATTCGTTGGGACTGCGGTCGAGTTTCTTGGCGATTTCGGCCTGGGTCAGGCCACCGTCGACGCCCGCCAGCAGTTCAAGGATATCGAGCCCCTTGTCGAGCGCCGGCGCGCGATAGCGCTCGTCTTCGCTGTCGTCCATGGGCTCATCCTCCAGTGAATTTCGCCCTTCATATACGCAGGAACGTGCGCGGCGGAAACAAATTTCGCCTTGACGTGTCTATGAATGTTTTGTTTGTATATGAATGTAGCACTTCTTGTCATCAGACGAGTTGCGGTCGCCGCGAAGGCGGCGCCAAGGGAGGATACCAATGAACAGACTGCTTTCCGGCGTGTGCGCCGGCGCATTGTTGCTCGCGTCAGGTGCAGGCGCTGCTCTTGCCGGCGACCTGCCCGGCAAGTTCGAAGGCGTGACCGTCGACGTGAAGCTGATCGGCGGCCAGCAATATGAAAAGCTCTACGAACGGATCCCGGAATGGGAGAAGGCGACTGGCGCCAAGGTCAACATCCTGACCAAGAAGAACGGCTTCGACATCGACAAGGAGCTCAAGTCGGACATCGCCTCGGGCAGCACCAACTGGTGCGTCGGCTGGAACCATTCCTCCTTCGCGCCGCAATATACCGGCCTCTACACCGACCTCAGCAAGTTGCTGCCGAAGGAAGAGATCGACGCCTTCGTGCCGTCGACGATCAAGGCGGCAACCATCGACGGCAAGCTGGAGATGCTGCCGCGTGCGCAGTTCGACGTTTCGGCGCTCTACTACCAGAAGAGCCTGTACGAGAACGCCGACAACAAGACCAAGTTCAAGGCGAAATACGGCTATGACTTGGTGCCGCCGGACACCTGGAAGGAAGTCACCGACCAGGCCGAGTTCTTCGCCAACCCGCCCAATTTCTACGGCACCCAGTTCGCCGGCAAGGAAGAGGCGATCAACGGCCGCTTCTACGAGATGGTCGTCGCCGAGGGCGGCCAATATCTCGATAAGGACGGCAAGCCGGTCTTCAACTCCGAGGCCGGCATCCGGGCGCTCGACTGGTTCGTCAACCTCTACAAGGCCAAGGCCGTGCCGGCCGGCACCACCAACTATCTCTGGGACGATCTCGGCCAGGGCTTTGCGTCCGGCACTGTCGCCATCAACCTGGATTGGCCGGGCTGGGCCGGCTTCTTCAACGATCCGAAGTCGTCGAAGGTCGCCGGCAATGTCGGCGTCAAAGTCGCGCCGAAGGGTTCGTCCGGCAAGCGCACCGGCTGGTCCGGCTTCCATGGCTTCTCGGTGACCGAGAACTGCCCGAACAAGGAGGCCGCGGCTTCCCTGGTTTGGTGGCTGACCAACGAGGACAGCCAGAAGCTCGAGGCCGCCGCCGGTCCGCTGCCGACCCGCACCGCGGTCTGGGACTGGGACCTGAAGCAGGCCGAAAACGATCCTTACAAGAAGGAGGTTCTTACCGCTTTCCAGGAAGAGGCCAAGCACGCCTTCGCCGTGCCGCAGACGCCTGAATGGATCGAGATCTCGAACGCCGTCTATCCCGAGCTGCAGGCGGCGATCCTCGGCGACAAGACCTCGAAACAGGCACTGGATGAAGCCGCCGCCAAGGCGACACAAATCCTCCAGGACGCCGGCAAGCTCTAGCAACGGCTCCCAGGGCTGCCTCCCCCATCAGCAATGGGGGAGGCGATCGCGTTGCGCGGGATGCCAGCGGTTTACGCTAACCCTTCGCGCCCAGCCAACGCACCGCCGTCCAAATACAAACACTCAAGGATTCTGATGAAGGGCTTCAAGCCATCCGCGCCATTCCTGCTGCTGCTTCCGGCCATGATCGTGCTGGCGGCGGTGGTGGTGGTGCCGCTGCTTCTGTCGCTCTATTCGAGCTTCACCCCGTTCCGCCTGACGCGGCCCGAAACGTTCTACGTCTTCATCGGCATCCGGAACTATCTTTCGATCCTGTCCAACACCGACTTCTGGTGGGCCTTCGGTCGCACGGTTCTGCTGCTGACCATCGCGCTCAATCTCGAAATGCTGCTCGGGCTCGGCCTCGCCATGCTCGTCGAGAAGGCGACGCGCGGCCAGCGCATCCTGCGCACGCTGATGATGTTTCCGATGATGTTCTCGCCGATCCTGGTCGGCTTCCAATTCAAGTTCATGTTCAACGACAATATCGGCCTGGTGAACAATGCGCTGCAGTCGCTCGGCATCAAGCGAGACGCCATACCGTGGCTGATCGAGGGCCATCTCGCCTTCATCGCCATCTCGATCGCCGAGATCTGGTCGTCGACGGCGATCTTCGCCATCCTGATCCTCGCCGGCCTGCTCGCCATGCCCAAGGAGCCGATCGAGGCGGCGCGGGTCGACGGCTGCACGCCGTGGCAGACATTCCGCTATGTGACGTGGCCATTCGTCATGCCCTTCGCCTACATCGCCATGACCATCCGTTCGCTCGACGTCGCGCGCGCCTACGACATCGTCAAGATCATGACCGATGGCGGACCGGCGGGCCGCACCGAACTGCTATGGACCCTGGTGGCCCGCACCGCCTACAGCGATGGGCGCATGGGCATGGCCAACGCCATGGCCTATTTCTCGATCCTGCTGTCGATCGCCTTCACCGTCTACTTCTTCAACAAGCTCGCCGCGGCGCGCACGCAGATCGGTGCAGAGTGGTGAAGATGGACGAGAATTCTTCCGCCCGCCTGAAGCGCCGGCTGCTCGGCATCGTCTATCGCCTTGGCCTGTTCCTGGCGATGCTGACGATCTGCCTGCCGGGCCTGTGGATCGTGCTGTCGTCGCTGCGGCCGACGGTCGAGATCATGGCAAAGCCGCCGGTCTGGATCCCGCAGGAGATCTCGTTCGACGCCTATGTCGCGATGTTCTCAGGCATCGGCAAGGGCGGCATCCCGGTGATCGAATATTTCCGCAACTCGCTGATCATCTCGGTGACCTCGACGGTCATTGCGGTGGCCATCGGCATGGCCGGCGGCTATGCGTTCGCGCGTTATCGATTTCGCGGCAAATCGAGCGTCTTCCTCGGCCTGATGCTGACGCGCACCGTGCCGGGCATCGCGCTCTCGCTGCCGCTGTTCTTCCTCTATGTGCGGCTCGGCATCATCGACACCCATTTCGGGCTGATCCTCGCCTATGTCGCGCTCAACGTGCCGTTCACCATCTGGCTGATCGACGGCTTCTTCCGCCAGGTGCCCAAGGACCTCGCGGAAGCAGCGCAGATCGATGGCTGCACGCGCTGGCAGGCGTTCTGGCAGGTCGAGTTTCCGCTCGCCGGACCGGGCATTGCGTCGGCCGCGATCTTCGCCTTCCTGACCTGCTGGAACGAGTTCGCGCTGGCCTCGCAGCTGACCCGCTCGGTGAGCGCCAAGACGCTGCCGGTCGGCCTGCTCGACTACACGGCCGAGTTCACCATCGATTGGCGCGGCATGTGCGCGCTGGCCGTGGTGATGATCATCCCGGCGCTCACCCTCACCTACATAGTCCAGAAACACCTTGTCGGCGGCCTGACCTCCGGCGCGGTGAAAGGCTGATCCCATGGCAACCGTTACCCTCACCAAGCTGACCAAGCGCTACGGCACTATTGGGATCGTGCACGGCATCGATCTCGACATTGCCGACCGCGAGTTCATTGCGCTGGTCGGCCCGTCCGGCTGCGGCAAGTCGACGACGCTGCGCATGATCGCCGGGCTGGAGGAAATCAGCGCCGGCTCGATCGAGATCGGCGGACGCATCGTCAACGATTTGCCGCCACGCTCGCGCAACATCTCGATGGTGTTCCAATCCTATGCGCTCTATCCGCACATGACGGTGCGCGAGAATCTCGGCTTCTCCCTGAAGATCGCCGGCGCCGCCAAAGAAGACATGGACCGCCGCGTCGCCGAGGCCTCGGCCATCCTCGGCCTCGACACGTTGCTCGACCGCCGCCCGTCGCAACTGTCCGGCGGTCAGCGCCAGCGCGTCGCCATGGGCCGCGCCATCGTGCGCGATCCAGACGTCTTCCTGTTCGACGAGCCGCTTTCCAATCTCGACGCCAAATTGCGCACGCAGATGCGCACCGAGATCAAGAAGCTGCATGCCAAGGTGCAGTCGACGGTGATCTACGTCACCCACGACCAGGTCGAAGCGATGACGCTGGCCGACCGCATCGTCATCATGCGCGACGGCCATATCGAACAGGTCGGCACGCCCGACGAGGTCTTCCGGCGGCCGGCGACGCGCTTCGTCGCCGGCTTCATCGGCTCGCCGCCCATGAACCTGCACGAGGCGACGGTCGACGGTGGCCAGATGGTTTTCGCCAGCGGCGAGAAGCTGCCGCTGCCCGGCCAGTTCAAGGCCAATGTCGCGACCGGCGACAAGGTCGTGTTCGGGCTGCGGCCGGACGACATCTACCCGACCGGCCATGGCATCAGTTCCGGTGGCGCGGCCGATGTCCACCAGATCGAGCTGCCGATCACGGTCACCGAACCGCTCGGCAACGAGACGCTGGTGTTCGTTGAATTCAACGGCACGGACTGGGTGTCGCGCATGCTGAACCCGAGGCCACTGCGGCCGGGCGAGCGGGTCGCCATGAGCCTCGACATGTCGCAGGCGCATCTGTTTGCCACTGAGACCGGAAAGACATTGCGGAGCTGATCGGCATGGCCAGAATCGAGAAAGTCGACCTTTGCATGGTGGACCTTGTGCCCAAGGTCAAGCGCACCGACGCGATCCAGAGCTTCGTCAGCCAGGAAACGCCGATCGTCACGATCACCGATTCCGACGGTGCGGTCGGCACCGGTTACAGCTACACGATCGGCACCGGCGGTTCGTCGGTGATGCGGCTGCTCTCGGACCATCTGGTGCCGCGCCTGATCGGCCGCGATCCCGACATGATCGAGGCGATCTGGCACGATCTCGAATTCGCCACGCATGCCACGACCATCGGGGCGATCACCGCGATCGCCATCGCGGCGATCGATACCGCACTGTGGGATCTGCGGGCCAAGAAGCAAAACCTGCCGCTGTGGAAACTCGCCGGCGGCGCCAAGGATCGTTGTCCGCTTTACACCACCGAAGGCGGTTGGCTGCACATCGAGACGCAGGCGCTGGTCGACGATGCGCTGGCCGCCAAGGCGAAGGGATTTCGCGGCTCGAAAGTCAAGATCGGCAGGCCGCACGGGTCGGAGGATCTTGCCCGCCTGTCGGCGGTGCGCAAGGCGGACGGCGACGGCTACGAGATCATGACCGACGCCAATCAGGGGTTTTCTGTCGACGAAGCGATCCGGCGCGCGGCGCGACTGCGTGAGCTCGACCTCGCCTGGATCGAAGAACCGCTGCCGGCCGACGACATCGACGGGCATGTGCGGTTGTCGAACTCGACGCCGACGCCGATCGCCATCGGCGAGTCGCTCTACTCGATCCGCCATTTCCGCGAATACATGCAGAAAGGCGGCTGTTCGATCGTGCAGGTCGATGTCGGCCGCATCGGCGGCATCACGCCATGGCTCAAGATCGCGCACGCGGCAGAGGCCTTCGACATTCCGGTCTGCCCGCATTTCCTGATGGAACTGCATGTCAGCCTGACCTGCGCTGTTCAGAACGGTCGATATGTCGAGTACATTCCGCAGCTCGACCAGTTGACCGGCAAGCGCATGCGCATCGAAGATGGCCAGGCGCTGGCGCCCGACGAACCGGGCATCGGCATCGATTGGGACTGGGACGCGGTCAAGGCCATGAGCATCGCCGAATTCACCACGGCGATCACCAAATAGGGGAACTGATATGCAGCGGATGGGTATGGTTTTGGGGCTGAAGCCGGAAAAGGTCGAGGAGTATGTCCGCCTCCATGCCGCCGTCTGGCCCGGCGTGCTGACCATGATCTCGGCCTGCAACATCAAGAATTATTCGATCTACCTGAAGCGGCCGGAGAACCTGCTGTTTTCCTATTTTGAATACCACGGCACCGACTATGCCGCCGACATGGCCAAGATGGCGGCCGACCCGAAGACGCAGGAATGGTGGGCCGTCTGCATGCCCTGCCAGGAGCCGCTGGCGACCCGCCAGGAGGGCGAGTGGTGGGCCGAGATGGATGAGGTCTTCCATCATGACTGAAGGCGGCTTCGACCCTGCCTTGCTCGTTCAATCCTGGCCAAAACCCTCAAGACCCCGGCCGATCGTCACCTTCGGCGCGGGATCGATCGTCGGCGACGCGCATTTCCCAGCCTACCGGAAGGCCGGCTTTCCGGTTGCCGGGCTTTATGATCCTGATCATGTCAGGGCTGAAAAGCTGGCCAGCCAATGGGGCGTGACGGCCTTTGGCTCGGTCGAAGAAGCGACTGCTGTCGAGGGCGCGATCTTCGACCTTGCCACCCCGCCGTCGCATCATGCCGATGTGCTGAAGTCCTTGCCTGACGGCGCGGTGGCGCTGATCCAGAAGCCGATGGGCAGCAATCTTGCCGAGGCGACCGCGATCCTCGAAATCTGCCGCGCCAGGAGGCTGCACGCGGCGGTGAACTTCCAATTGCGCTTCGCGCCAATGATGCTGGCGCTGAAGGATGCCATCGGCAAGGGCTGGCTCGGCGAGATCGTCGACTTCGACGCCTGGCTGGCGCTGGCGACACCATGGGAGCTTTGGGAATTCCTGCTCAAGGCGCCGCGCGTCGAGATCGCCATGCATTCGATCCACTATCTCGACCTGATCCGGCAGTTGCTCGACGACCCCAGAGGCGTGCACGCCAAGACGCTCGGCCATCCCAACCATAAAGTGGCGCAGACGCGCACCAGCGCCATTCTCGACTATGGCGACACCGTGCGTTGCGCGCTGTCGATCAACCACGACCACAAATTCGGTCGCCGGCATCAGGCCTGCGAGTTCCGCATCTGCGGCACAGAGGGTGCCGCCTATCTCAAGCTGGGTCTCAACCTCGATTATCCCACAGGCGAACCGGATGTATTGGAGATCTATCCGAAGGGCGGAACGGGCTGGATCGCCGTGCCCTTGGCCGGCGAGTGGTTTCCCGATGCCTTCGTCGGCCGCATGGCCAATGTCCAGCGCTTTGCGGCCGGAGAAGATGATACGCTGATAAGCCCCGTCGAAGATGCCTGGAACACGATGGCACTGGTCGAGGCCGCCTACCAGTCGAGCGCGGCACCGGCGACACCGATCGCGGAAAGACCCTGATGGAACAGATCCAATATTTCGAGGATTACGAGATTGGCGCGTCGCGCCTAACAAGCGGCCGCACCATCACCGAGACCGACTTCATCGTCCATGCCGGCCACACTGGCGATTTCTTTCCGCACCATATGGACGCCGAGTACATGAAGACGACGCCATTCGGCCAGCGCATCGCGCATGGCACGCTGGTGTTCTCGGTCGGCATCGGGCTGACCGCGAGCGTCGTCAACCCTGTCGCCTTTTCCTACGGCTACGACCGGCTGCGCTTCGTCAAGCCGGTGTTCATCGGCGACACAATCCGCACGCGCACCACCATCGCGGTCAAGGAAGACGATCCCAAGCGGCCGGGTTCAGGACGGGTGATCGAGCGGTGCGAGGTGATCAACCAGCGCGGCGACGTGGTGCTGGCGGCAGACCACATCTACATCGTCGAACGCAGGCCGGCGCAGGGCTGAGACTCGGGAAAGTCCTACGAGCCGGTAGCGCGCTTGGTAATGCGCTCCAGCCCGAGCAAGAGAACCAGCGTCGCCACGACCAGGATCATTGTCAGTGCCGCGCCGGCAAAGATGTCGCCGCGATCGGTAAGGCTGAAGATCGAGACCGGCAGCGTCACCCAACCCGGCGGGTAGACCATGACGGTGGCGCCGAGTTCCCCCATCGACAGCGCGAAACTGAGACCGAAGGCGGCGACCAGATAGGGTGCGAGCAAGGGCAGTGTGACGTGCCAAAGCCGGTAGGCCGGGCGAGCGCCGAGGCTCGATGCCACCTGCTCGAAGTCGGGCGAAAGCCGCGCCAGTCCAGCCGAGACATTGCCGAAGGTGAAAGCCGAGATCAGCACGAAATGTGCGATCATGACGATCGCGATCGTGCCGTTGAGCAGCAGCGGCGGATGGCTGAAGGCAACCAGCAGGCCAAGGCCGACAGACACCGAAGGGACCGCGCTTGGGATGAAGAACAAAAGGCCGAGCAGCCGCCGCAAGGCATGGCCCTGGAGGCGCAGCGACAGGGCCGCCCAGGTGCCGCTGACCAGCGCCAGCGCGCTGGCCAGGAAGCCGGTGACCAGGCTGGCCTTGACCGCTCTGCCGGCGGCACCGGAAATGACATCGGTGTAGTGCTCCGTCGTCACGCCGTTGGGCAGCACGCCGTTCCACTGGTCGGCGAGGCTGGACAGGAGGATGACCGCGAGCGGCGCCAGGAACAGCACGCCGAAGATCAGTGCGAAGAGCACCCACAGGACAAGACGACCGGAGCGTGACCAGACCAGCATGGGCTAGGCTCCCAACCGGCCGGCGGCGAAACGGTAGAGGCCGAACAGGCCGAGCGACAGCGCGATGTTGACGACGGCGATGATACAGGCGACCTGATAGGCCGATTCCTGGATCGCCTTGCCGTAGATCAGCAGCGGCAGGGTGATGACGCCCTTGGCGCCGATGAACAGCACGATGCCGAATTCGTTGACGGTCAACAGCAGGCACAGGCTGCCGCCGGCGATGAGTGCCGGGATTGCCGCCGGCAGGACCACCTGGCGAACGATGCGAAACGGCCGCGCGCCGAGCACGCTCGCCGCTTCGATCTGGCCACGGTCGACCAGCGAAAAGGCGGCGAGCAGCGGCCGCAGGATGAAGGGTGTGTAGACAGTGACCTCGGCCAGGATCACACCCCACGCGGAATAGAGGAAATCGACGGGCGGCAGCGGCAGCGAAAAGGTCTCCATCAGCCCGGCATTGAGCATGCCGGCGGAGCCATAGAGGAAGGTGAAGGCAAGCGTCACCAGGAATGTCGGCAGCGCGATGAAGGTATCGATCAGCCGGGCGATGAAGCCGCTGCCGGGGAACGGCACGAAGGCCAGAATCAGCGCCAGCACGAGGCCGACGACCAGACATCCGGCCGTCGCCGCGACCGAGATCGACACGGTGTTGATCAGCGCGTTGAGGAAGAAGCGCGAATGCAGCACCCGGATGACTTCGGCGACATTGGCGACGCCGCTGTCGTCGAGGAAGGCCTGGCGGGCAATCAGTGCCAACGGATAGAAGAACAGCAGCGCCAGCAGGGCCGCCGGTGGCACTATCCAGAGCTTGCCGGGTTCCCTCCGAAACGCCGGCGCGCGAAGTGTGACGGCCTCAGACACCGGCGTCTTCCGGGAGAAGCGAGGTGTCGGCGGGCGCGAAGAACAGCGGCACCTTGGCGCCGGGTTCGGGCAAGGCGATCGGCAGCCTGGTCGCCGAGACACGCACCGGCGTGCCGTCGACGTCGAGCACGAGATGGGTCAGTTCGCCCTGCCAGTGCACTTCCTGGAGCGTGCCCACGATGCGGTTGGTATGGTCGCTGTCGGCGGTCAGGCTGAGATGCTGCGGCCTGATACAGAGCAGGCTCTTGTCGCCGGCCTTCTCGTTGCGGCCGGCGCCGGTCAGCAGCGCGTCACCATGCCTTGCCGTGGCAAATCCCTTCGACCCGACGGCCTCGGCAACCGTTACCGGAAGAAGATTGGCGCGGCCGAGGAACTCGGCCGTAAAACGGTTTGGCGGGCGGCGGTAGAGTTCGGTCGTCGGTCCATGCGAACAGACCCTGCCGTCGCGCATGATGGCGATTTTGTCGGCAAGCGTCAGCGCCTCGGTCTGGTCGTGGGTGACATAGAGGATCGTCAGGCCGGGCAGGCTGCGGTGCAGCCGCGCAATCTCCTCGACCATGTTGCGGCGGATCTGGGCGTCGAGCGCCGAGAGCGGCTCGTCGAGCAGGAGCACGCGCGGCCGCACGGCCAAGGCACGCGCAATCGCCACGCGCTGCTGCTGGCCGCCCGAAAGCTCGCGCGGATAGCGCCGGGCATAGGCCGACATGCCGACAGTGCCCAGCGCATCCTTGATCCGCTCGCCGATCAGCGCCTTGTCGGCGCCCTGTGCTCTGAGGCCGAAGGCAACGTTGTCCTCGACCCGCATATGCGGAAACAGCGCGTAGTTCTGCACCACCATGCCGAGGCCGCGCTCGTAGGGCGGCAGATCGGTCACATCGGTGGCGCCGATGCGGATCCGCCCGCTGGCGGGTCGCACGAAGCCCGCCACGGCGCGCAAGGCCGTCGTCTTGCCGGATCCGGATGGGCCGATCATCGCCAGGATCTCGCCAGGTGCGATATCCAGGGTCAGCGGATGCAGGACGACATGCGCGCCATAGGCAACGCTGACCTTGTCGAAATGGACATTGGAGCCGGCGCCGCGAACCTTCGCGGCGTCGATGTCCATGACACTGGTACCAGTAAAGGCTGCGGCCGACATGGCGTGGTCCTCCGGGTTTCCCTTGCGGATCAACTTCCGGTCGCTTCGTTCCAGCGCTTGACATAATCGGGCAGCTTGCTCAGCGCGTCGTCCCAGTTCGGCGACCAGATGGTCACGCCTTTCATCGCCTCCTGCGCCTTGGCGAAGTTGGCGTCATCCGGCTTGACGTCCTTGCGAGCCGGCATGCCGAGCGCAACGGAACTGATGCTCGACTGGGCTTCCTTGGAGAGCAGGAAGTCGATCAGTTTCTTGCCGTTGTCTGCGTTGGGTGCGCCGGTGACCAGGCCGATTTCATAGGGCAGCGCGAAGGTGGAGCGCACACCGTCAGGTCCAGCCGGCCAGAACACCTTGATATTGGGATTGTCGGCCATCTGCGACATGTTCATCTGCAGATCGCCATTGGCGACATGCAGCTCACCCTTGTTGACCAGCGCGGTCAGCTTGCCGGTCGAAGCGGAGGGGCCGACATTGTTGTCCTGCAGCTTCTTCATGAACTCGAAGCCGGCATCCTCGCTGCCGAAGGCGTGGATGATCTGCAGCATGACGGCGGTGCCGTCACCGGCCTGGCCGGGGGTAGAATACTGGATCTTGCCCTTGAACTTCGGGTCGAGCAGGTCGTTGTAGGCCTTTGGCGCTTCAGGCAGGACGGCACTGTTGTAGATGAAGTTCATATAGTTGTTGACCAGCGGCCGGTACTTGTCTGTGCCGCCATCGATCTGGTCGGCGGCTTCCGGCTTGTAGTCCTGCAGCAGGCCGTCAGCCGCGGCCCGCTGCACGAAGGGCGGCAAGGTCACCAGCACGTCGGCCTGCGGATTCGATTTTTCCTTGGCGACACGCTCGACGACGCCGCCGGAACCTGCCTCGATATACTGCACGGTGATGCCGGTGGCCTTGGTGAAGGCGGCGAATTCGGTCTCGAACCAGCTGCCATTGCCGTCATGCAGGCCGTCGGCGGAATAGATGGTGACGACGCCGTCGGCGAGTGCCGGTCCGACAAGAGCCGACGACGCCAACAGCGACGCGGCGAAGGCCATAGCTATGGTTGCCTTTTGCGATTTCATGCTCAGTTCCCCTGTGATTGATGGCACATTCTGCGATGCACTGTGACGATCTCGCCTGTAGGCCGGAGCCTTATGCGGCACCGTTCGATCTCGTCGTTGTGCCGACTTTGGGGACTGACGATCGATAAGTAAAATCTATTTATTTTATGAGAGGCAAATTTTACCTGATAGTTGTCATGGAACTGTCGCAACGCTGGCCTGGCTTCGATTCCGGCCTCGCGGAAGGCCCGCGATTGGCGGCAGAGATGGTGATGGTCAGCCGAATGAAACCCCAGATGTCTGCGCCCGCAGCCGCGGGTCGAACGAACGAACGGTAACCGGCCGGCCTTCGAGAATTTCGAAGCAGCGCGCGAGCGTGTCGTCTTCGAGCCGGCGCATGGCCCCCTGCGTGAAGAAGGTGAGATGCGGAAACAGGATGACGTTGTCGCGGCCGAACAGCGCGCTCATCGGATGGCCCGATTTGGCCAGCGGCTCGACCGAATAGACGTCGAGCCCGGCGCCGCCGATGCGCCCCGAGATGATCGCCTCGACAAGGGCGGCCTCGTCGATCAGCGCGCCGCGCGAGACATTGACGATGATAGCGGAAGGCTTCAGGCAAGCGAGCTCGGCTTCACCAATCAAGCCGCGCGTCCTGTCGTTCAGCACGCAGTGGAGGGAAACGAAATCGCAGGCGCGCAGCATGACGTGGAGGTCTTCTACCTTCTCGATGCCGGCGGTGCGCATGGTTGCGACATCGACACCGGGATCGAAGCCGAGAACGCGCGCGTGAAATCCTTGGCCTGCCATGCGCGCCATGCTGCGGCCGATCTTGCCGCAGCCGACGAGCCCAAGCGTGGCGCCGGACATGTCGCGCCCCAGCCAGCGTTGCTCGGGCCAGATCCAACCATCACGTGACACCGCCGCGGTGATGGAGGGCAGCCGCTTGGCCAGCGCGATCATCAGCGCGAAGGCGCCTTCGGCGACGGTTTCCTCAGCATAATCCGGCACGTTGACAACGGGAATGCCACGCCGCATCGCGGCGGGGATGTCGATGGCATCGACGCCGACGCCATATTTGACAATGCCGTTCAATCTGGGAGCCGCCTCGATCACCCGTGCGGTGATCGGCGTGTAGCACATCAGCAAAAGATCGGCGTCCGCAACGGCCTGCATGAGATCAGCTTCGGGGATGCCGTCCGGCAGCGTCACCAGTTCGACCCCCCTCGCCCGCAAGCCGGCGTCGATGCCGGGACATTCGAGTTCGCGGTCGGTGCGCACGGCCTTCACGGTCAGGCCGCCAGCACCGTTCGCTCGACGATGTCGAGCGCGCCGTCGAGGTCGGTTTTCGAAATGACCAGCGGCGGCGACAGCGTCAACACGTTGCCTTGGCTGATCTTGAAGCTCAGCCCCTGTTCAAGGCAAGCATAGAAGACGCGCTCGGCGAGATCGCGTGCCGGCTGGCGCGTATCGCGATCCTCGACGAGCTCGACGCCGACCATCAGTCCCCTGCCCCTGACGTCGCCGACATGGGGCGAGCGCGCCATCAGGTGCTGCATGCGCCCTAGCATGTGCCGACCGAGTTCGGCCGCGCGCTCGACCAGCCCTTCCTCCAGGATGATGTCGATCGTCGTCAATGCGGAGCGGGTCGTCACCGGGTTCTTCTCGTGGGTGTAGTGGCCGATCGCGAAGCCACCGGTGACGTCGAGATCGCGGCGCGCGATGATGGCGGCGATCGGCAGGACGCCGCCGCCGAGCGACTTGCCGAGGACGACGATGTCAGGCGTCACATCATCATGCTCGTGCGCGAAGAATTTGCCGGTCTTGCCAAGGCCGGTCGGGATCTCGTCGAAGATCAAGAGCGTGCCGTGCCGGTCGCAGGCCTCGCGCACCCGCTTCCAGAAGCCCGGCGGCGGCGGGTTTGGCGTCGCCCGCATCGGTTCGGCGACGACCGCCGCCACGTCCTGCTCGCGGCCAAGGACGTAGGCAATCATGTTGGCGCAGGCGAGGCCCGATGCTTCCAGGGAATCGTGGCCATAGGGGCAGCGATAGCCGTCCCAAGGCGCGACGTGCTCGGTGCCGGTCATCATCGGGCCTGATATGTGCGAGCGGAAGGTCGCCTCGCCACCAACGCTTGCTGCGCCGAAGCCGGCGCCATGGAACGCATCCCAGAACGACACCGTCTTGAAGCGGCCGGTCGCGGCGCGGGCGATCTTCAGCGCGACCTCGATGGCGTCCGAGCCGCCGGTAGTGAACAGCACTTTGCCGAGATTGCCGGGCGCCAATGCCGCCAGCTTCTCGGCCAGTTCGACGGCGGGCTCACAGGTGAAGCGGCGCGGCGCAAAGCAGAGCTCATCGAGCTGCTTCTTGATGGCGGCCACAAGCCTCGGGTGGCCATAGCCGAGGTGATGGACGCTGTTGCCGTGGAAATCCATGAAGCGGCGACCGGCGGTGTCCTCGATCCAGATGCCTTGCGCCTTGGCGATCGTCGACAAACAGGGGCTGGACAGGCTCTGGTGCATGAAGGCGGCCGCGTCGCGATCGAGCAGGCCGCGGATCCGCGGATCGCCCTGCCCGGCATCCCAGCGACCGCGAGCCGCTGTGGTGTTGGAATCGCCTTCGGTGTGCACAAGTTCAGATATCGCGGCCATCATGGTCTCCGAAATGCGAATGAGGGAGCGGCGAACGCTCCCTCGATTGTTCTATCCGTCAATGCCGTCCGGTCAGGACCAGGGCAGCGAAAATGTCTTCACATTGGTGTAGCTCTTCATCGCTTCGATGACGCCTTCCTTGTAGCCGTTGCCCGAATCCTTGATGCCGCCGAAGGGCGACATCTCGATGCGATAGCCCGGCACTTCCCAGATGTTGACGGTGCCGACCTGCAGCCCGGCGATGTATTTCTGCATGCGGGGAAACGAGTTGGTGCAGACGCCCGACGACAGGCCGAAGGCGGTCGAGTTGGACAATGCGATCAGCGCCTCGTCATCGTCCGGCGCGCGCACGATCGGGATGATGGGCCCGAAGGTTTCTTCCATGACCAGCTCGGATGTATGCGGCACGCGATCGACGACGATTGGCGGCAGCAACGCGCCCTGGCGGCCCGGATTGTAGAGAATGTCGGCGCCTTGCTCGGCAGCCATGTGGACGCGGGCCTCGAACAGCGCCGCCGCCTTCTCGTGCACAACGGTGCCAAGGTCGGTCGCGCGGTCCATCGGATCGCCGAAGCGGATCTTCTTCGCCCGCTCCAGCACCAGCGGCACGAAACGGTCGGCGACACTTTCCTGGACGAGGATGCGCTTGACCGCGGTGCAGCGCTGGCCGGAGTTTTTCGTCGCTCCGGCCACTGCCAAGTCCGCCGCCTTTGCCAGATCCTCGTCCGATAGATCGTTGAGGATGATTAGCGGGTCGTTGCCGCCGAGCTCCAGCACCTGGCGCTTGTAGCCGGCGGTGCGGGCGATCATCTTGCCGACCGGCACGCCGCCGGTGAAGGTGATCAGGTCGATGTTGTCGTTGGTGATCATCTCGTTGCCGATATCGGCCGGCCAACCGGTCACCACCGACAGCATTTCCGGCGGCAGGCCGGCTTCATAGAGAATGTCGGCCAGGAGAAGTGCGGTCATCGGCGTCAGTTCGGTCGGCTTGACCACCACGCAATTGTTGGTGGCGATCGCCGGCGCCACCTTGTGCGAGACCATGTTGAGCGGATGATTGAACGGCGTGATCGCCGAGATCGCCTTCAACGGCTCGCGAGTGGTGAAGATCTTGCGCGCCTTGCCGTGCGGGGTGAGGTCGCAGGAGAAGATCTGGCCGTCATCCTGGATGCACATCTGTGCCGACAGCGTGAACACGTCATAGGCGCGGCCGACCTCATAGAGCGAGTCCGTCTTGGAGATGCCGAGCTCGAGCGTGATGAGATCGGAGATTTCATCGCGGCGCGAGGCCAATGCCTCGGCGGTGCGGAACAGTATCTGCTGACGCTCGTAGCGGGTCAGCCTCGATTTGTAGCCGGCGGCGATCTCGAATGCCTGGCGGGCGTGATCGGCGCGGCCGGCCGGAACGGTGCCGATGACGGTGTCGTTCCAGGGATAGCGAACCTCGACGACGCCTTCGGCATCGACTTTTTTGCCGGCAATGCGCATCGGCTCGTGGCGAACTTTAATGGCAGGGTCGAGCTTGGTCATGGGTTCTGCTCCAGCAGATTCTTGTTGCGCGGAGGATCGACCCCCACTCCGGCCCTTCGGGCCACCTCTCCCCCGATCGACGGGGGAGAGGAAATCAGGCGAGGTCAGTGCCTCAACGTTTCCAGGCTAAGCCGCGGCTAACCCTGGCGCCTTTCCTCTCCCCCGTCCATCGGTGGAGAGGTGCCGAGCGAAGCTCGGCGGAGTGGGGGTCGACAATCACGCTCGACTCAAGCCAGCGCCGCCGCCATGGTGGCGTAGTAGAAGGCGTCGAAGTTTCTCAACACAGGTTCGTTCGGCAATTCCGGCAGCACACGATTGACGATGAACGGCACCTCCTGCTCGGTCAGCCCGCCATGCGACCGTAGCGGTTCGTTCAGAGCCGCCAGGTCATGGCGATGTTCTGAGGTGCCGATCGTCTTGTTTTCGGTCGAGATCAGCACGATGTCGCCGATGCGGTCAGCCGGAAGCTCGAAGCGCTCGCAGGCGGTCGGGCTGTCGACGACCAGCATGATGCCGTCGATCTTGGCCAGCCGCGCCATGATGCCGGCCTGGTCTGTGCCATCAGGCAGATAGGCGGTGGCAAACGAGCCGAGCGCGCCGTGATGCACGACATAGGGGTCGGTGATCGGCAGGATGACGCGGGCGGCGTCCTTGCCCAGCCAGTCGTCGAGAATATCCTGGACATAGACCACGTCGGGCGAGCCGTCGGCCTTGTGCTTCGGTTTCATGCCATGGTCGGCGGTGACGACGATGGCAGCACCCAGCGCATCGAGGTCGGTCAGGTACTTGTCGAACATTTCGTAGAAGGCATTGGCCTGCGGCACGCCGGGCGCATATTTGTGCTGCACATAGTCGGTGGTCGTCAGATACATGATGTCGGGGCGGAATTCCTTCAGCAGCTGGACGCCGGCGGCGAAGACGAACTCCGACAGCTCTGCCGAATAGACCTCCGGCACCGGCAGCCCGAAGTGCTTCGAGGCATTGTCGATGCCGTGCTCGGCTATAGTCGTGGTGTCGGACTTTTCCGCAGAGAAGCACAGCGCGCGGCCTTCATCGAAGGCGAGGCCCTTGCCAAGCAAGGCACGCAGCTTGTCCTTGGCGGTGACCACGGCGACCTTGGCGCCGGCATCGTAGAAGGCCTGGAAGATGGTCGGCGCGCGCAGGAAGCGCGGGTCGTTCATCATCACTTCCTTGCCGGTCTCGCGCTCATAGAGATAGTTGCCGCAGATGCCATGCACCGACGGCGGCCGGCCGGTGGCGATCGACAGATTGTTGGGGTTGGTGAAGCTCGGAATGACAGAGTGCGCAAAGCGCACCGTGCCCTTCTCCTTGATCCTGGCCAGAGCCGGCATCAGCCCGGTCTTTATCGCTTCGTCGAGATAGGCGGGCTCGCAGCCATCAAGGCAGATGGCGATGGCCGGCACGCGCGGCCAGGCGTAGGTGCGGCCGTTGACCGCGACGCTGATGGGAGACATCTGGTTCATCTGATATCCTCGAAGTCGGCCGCTTCAGGCGGCGAGTTTGGCGCGTTCGGCAAGTGCCGCGGCGGGTGGGGCGGCGGTGTCGACGCCCATTTCATGAAGCGAGAACGCTGCCGCCTCGACGACGCGGCGCATGACATGTTCGTCCATCTGGCCGATGCAGCCGACGCGGAACGAATCCACGGCGGTCAGCTTGCCCGGATAGATGATGAAGCCCTTGTCCTTCATCAGATCGTAGAAGCGGTCGAACGCGAAACTGGCATGAGCCGGATTGAAGAAGGTGACGATGATCGGCGACAGCCAGCGATCCCCGAGCAGTGTCTCGAAACCGAGGTCGCGCATGCCGGCCACCATGACGTCGCGGTTCCTCGTATAGCGGGCGCCACGGCCGGCGACGCCGCCTTCGGCCTCATGCTGGCGCAGTGCTTCGAGGAAGGCGGCCACGACATGCGTCGGCGGCGTGTAGCGCCACTGGCCGGTCTTGTTCAGGTGCGCCCACTGGGCGTGGACATCGAGCGACAGCGAATGGCTCCTGCCTTTGGCGGCCTCCAGTTCGCTCTTGCGGGCGATGATGAAGCCAAAACCCGGAACGCCTTCGATGCACTTGTTGGCGGACGAGACCATCGCCTCATAGCGGATTTCGTTGACGTCGAGCGCCACGGCGCCGAACGCACTCATGGAATCGACCAGCAGCTTGCGACCCTTGGCATGGACGGCTTCGGCAATTTCAGCGACCGGGTTGAGGATGCCGGAACTGGTCTCGCAATGGATGGCGATGACATGGGTGATATCAGGGTCGGCCGCGAGGGCCGCTGCCACCTCGTCGCCGCGCGGGGGCAGATAGTCGCCCTTGTCGATCAGCGTATAGGCGCGGCCGAGATACTGCATGGTCTGCGCGGCGCGCAGGCCGTAGGCGCCGTTGGCCAGCACAAGAACCTTGCCGTCCCTGGGCACGAACGACCCCAGCATCGCTTCGACGCAGAAAGAACCGCTGCCTTGCATCGGCACGCAGTCGAACTCATCGTTCCTGTCCCCGGTCAGCGCCAGCAGCCGGCGACGCATATCCGATGTCATGGCGCGGAAGTCGCCGTCCCACGATCCCCAGTCGCGCAACATCGCCTGCTTGACCGAATAGGCCGTGGTGAGCGGCCCCGGGGTCAGAAGATACGGCTCGCCCAGCGCCGGGCTGGCCAGCGGCTCCGCGGCAAATTTCGTCTCGGCGAGCATGTTGTCCTCCGCTCGATCTGCGTTCGATGTGGCCTTATTCTTGACCTGAATGATCTATTTGTAAAATCGTTATTTTGTATCGATTTATAGATTTTAATGATGATATGCCGGGCGGGAATCCGTCCTCAGGCCAGTGCGGGAGCCCTCACTTCCGCAGCCCCTCTCGCCAGCCGGCTTTCCAGCAGATCACCGCTCTGCGTCAGCAAGGGATAAGCGACCGAGGCCATCAGCGAGTTGATCTCCTTCAGCGCCCGCACGGCCTCCAGGTGGATGTCGCTGGTGTCGATGCTCTGCGGCATTCCCGATTGCAGGCGCTTGAGGTGACGGTCGTGGCTCGTGCGTTCCAGTCTGCGCATCCGCTCCTTCTCGACGACGAGTTGCCGCGCCGAATCGAGATCGCTCGACACCAGCACATTGAGTGCAAGCTGCATGTTGGCCATGACACGGTTGTGAAGCCCGGCCAGTTCGCTCCAGCCGTCGCGTGAGAAGCGCAGGTTCTTGTCACGCAGCTCCTGGGTGAGCACGAGCAGGTTCTTGGCGACGATGTCGCCGGCGCGTTCGAGATTGATGGCGAAGTCTGTGAGCTCGATGCCGCGCTGCGCTTCGGCTACGCTCATGCTGCCGCGGTTGACTTCGGCAATGTAGAGCTTGATTTCGGTATGGGCGCGGTTGACCTCCTCATCGAGTTTTTGGGCCTGGCGTATCTGGTCGCCGGTGCCGGCGTCGAAGAAATCCATCACTGGGCGCAGCATCACCTCGACGACTTCGCCCATGCGCAGCAGCTCGCGGGTGGCACTGGCTAGCGCAAGACCGGGTGTGTGCATGACGGTGCGGTCGAGCGCGCTGGTGCGGCGCGACATCAGGTCTCCACCCTCTTCGGCCTTTGCCACCGGCCTGTCTGCGATCAACAAGGCGACCAGCCGCTCCATCATGCCGGTGAACGGCAAGCAGCAGATGACCAGCACCAGATTGAAGGCAAGGTGCAGGTTGACCAGCTGGCGGCCTTCGGTTGCGCCGAACAGATGCGCCGGGAAGGTCACGGCCTGAAGCGCGAACAAAGCCGCCAGCGCCGCCGTGCCGCGAAAGATCAGATTGCCGAGCGGGATACGGCGCGCCTCGACGGCTTCGCCGCGCGTCAGCCAAACCGCGATCAGCGCGCCGCCGCAATTGGCGCCGAGGATGAAGAACAGACCGACCTCGACCGGCAAGACGCCTTGCGCGGCAAGCGTGACGAACAGCAGGATCGCCGCGACGCTGGAGTGAATCAGCCATGTGAACAGGGCAGCGGCGGCAAAGGCGGTGAAATAGTCCGCGCGCAGATAGGAAATCACCAGTGGCAGCAAGGTGCTCTGCCGCATCGGTGCGGTCGCCTCGCCGATCATATGCAGCGACAACAGGACGAAGGCGACCCCCATCAGGATTCGCCCGCTATGCCTGATGCCAGCCACTTCGAACTTCAGGGCCATCGCGCCGCCGACCAGGATCAGCGCCGGCACAAGCCAGCTGAGGTCGAACGACAGCACCTGCACGACTAGGGCGGAACCGAGATCGGCGCCCAGCAGGATCGCCAGCCCGGCCGACACCGAAACCATGCCGCTGGCGGCAAACCCGGCCGCCAGGATAGCGACGGCGGTCGAGCTCTGCAGCAGCACGGCAAGCACGGTGCCGACACCGGCCGATCTGATCCGCTCACCCCGGGCTTGCCTCAGGGCATCACGCAAAGCGAGCCCGCAGGCCCGCTCGACACCCTGGCGCACCATATGCACGGCCCAGAGCAGCAGCATGACCGCACCCGCCAGATGCAGCAGGATGATGGAAAATTGCATGGCGACGCCTCCGGTGCCAACGGCCGGCAGGGATGTCGACCCATGCTCAGGCTGAGGGTCGGCAAAACATAAGTCAAATCGTTCCTTTCGATCTTTTCCTAAGCAATCCTTATGATAAGATGTCGGCGATTTCAGAAGTGTCGGAGGCACGGGAGATGCGCTACGTCCAGTTGCGAGCCTTTCACCAGGTGGCCATCTGCGGTGGCTTTTCTCGCGCCGCCGAGGCGCTCTTCCTGACCCAGCCGGCGATCTCGGACCAGGTGCGCAAGCTCGAGGAAGAGTATGATGTGCTGCTGTTCAACCGGAACAAGAAGCAGGTCACGCTGACCCATTCGGGCCAGAAATTGCTCGAAATAACCCACCGCATGTTCGATACCGAGCAACAGGCGCTCGAACTCCTGACGGAGTCCCGCGCCCTGCGTTCCGGCTCGCTGCGCATCGTCGCCGATGCCGCACATCATCTGCTTCATATTCTCGGCAGCTTCCGGGCCCGCTACCCCGGCGTGCAGGTTTCGGTGCGCGCCGGCAACACCGAGACGGTGATCAGCAGCCTCTACAGCTACGATGCCGATATCGGCGTGCTGGGCGAGGTACCGACGGGGCGCGATTTCGAGGTGCTGAAACTCAACTCGACGCCGATCATCGCGTTTGCATCCGTCGACCACCCGCTGGCCGCGAAAAAGTCGCTCACCCTCAAGCAGCTCGCGCAGGAATCACTGGTCATGCGCGAGCGTGGATCGAAGACGCGTCAGAAACTCGAAGATCTCGCAGCCGCCTCGAAAATCGAATTGAGGCCGGCTATCGAAGCCGAGGGCCGCGAAGCCGTCCGCGAGATCGTCGCCTCGGGCGCCGGCATCGGCTTTGTCTCGGCGGCCGAATTCGGCCAGGATTCGCGGCTGGTGCCGATCACCATCGATGCTCCCGAGACCCTGATGGACGAGGCGTTGATCTGCCTGCGTGAACGCAGCGGCGGCAAACTGGTGCGGGCTTTCCTGGATATGGCGCGCTCGATGTCAGCGGATTAAGCGGCGGCCCTGATCTCCACCGCATCAGCCTTCACCCGCTCCGACTTCGGGTCGTAGGGGCTGCGCAGATGTGCTGTCGCGGCATGGCGAACGCCGGCAAGGTCGATCTCGAAACGACGACCGGTGAGAAATGCAGCGTCGACGCCCGCCTCGTTCTCGATCAGGCCGAGCGCCACCGAGCGGCCAAGCGTGTGGCCGTAGGCGGCCGAGCGGATTTCGCCGACCGGCTTGCCGTCGCGCAGGATCAGTTCGCCGCCCCACAGCATCGGCTCGGCATCATCGAGCGTGAACAGCACGATGCGTCTTGCCGGTGCTGCCGATGGCTTCGTCTCAACCAGCGCGTCGCGTCCGATAAAGTCACCTGGCTTGTCCATCGCCACGGCGAAGCCAAGCCCGGCCTGCCAGGGGTCGATATCAGGCGTCAACTCCCTGCCCCAGGCGCGAAAACCCTTTTCGATGCGCAAGGCATCGAGCGCATAGTAGCCGGCGTCCAGCAGACCGAATTCACGGCCCGCCTCATGCAACGCCTCATAGACGCCGACGGCGAATTCTGTCGGCACGATCAGTTCCCAGCCCAGTTCGCCGACATAGGTCATACGGTTGGCATAGGCGGTGGCATAGCCGATATCGATCTCGCGGATGGTGGCGAAGGGAAAGCCGGCGTTGGAAAGATCGGCCGAGGAGAGTTTGCCCAGCAGATCGCGTGATCGCGGTCCCATCAACGCCAGCACCGCGTAGGACGAGGTGACGTCGGTCACGATTGCATGCGCATCGGACGGAATGTTTTTGACGATCCAGTCGGCATCGTGGACAGCTTGTGCGGACCCGGTGACGATGAGGAATTTCTCCGCGCCGAGTCGCATAACGGTGAGATCGCTCTCATAGCCACCGCGTGCATTGAGCACGCCCGTGTAAACAGACGTACTGTCCGGTACGTCGATATTTCCGGCGCAGATCCAGTTGAGCACGGCGCAGGCATCGCGGCCCTGCACGAGGAGCTTGGCGAAAGAGGTCTGGTCGAAGACGGCGACGGCTTCGCGTGTCGCCTTCATTTCGCGCTTGACCGCCTCGTGCCAGTTCTGGCGGCCGAAGGCATAGTCGTTCTCGGTCTTCTCTCCCGGTGCCGCGAACCAGTTGGCGCGCTCCCAGCCCATCTTGGAACCGAAGCAGGCACCTTTGGCGGCGAGCCGGTCGTAGAGCGGCGAGCGGCGGAACGGCCGCGCCGTGTCCAGTTCACGGTTCGGCCACGGCATGGCGTAATGCAAGCCGAGCGTTTCCTTGACACGGTCATGCAGCCAGCGCGGATTGTTGTTGAAGGAGGCGAAACGCCTGATGTCGACCGGCCACAAATCCATGGTCGGCGCGCTGTTGACGATCCATTCCGCCAGCGCCCTGCCCGCGCCGCCGGCGCTGGCGATGCCCATGGAGTTGAAGCCGGCGCCGACATAGAAATTCTTCAGTTCCGGCGCCTCGCCGAGGAGAAAATTGTTGTCCGGCGTGAAGCTTTCGGGACCGTTGTAGAATTTCTTGACCTCGGCCTCGGCCAATTGCGGCACGCGGACCAGCGCGTTTTCCATCAAAATCTCGAACTGATCCCAATCGTCCGGCAACAGCGCGAACTCGAAATTTTCGGGAATGCCATTCATGCCCCACGGCTTGGCGTGCGGCTCAAAGCCACCCATGACCAGGCCGCCGACCTCTTCCTTGAAATAGATGAACCCGTCGGGGTCGCGCATGACCGGCAGGTCCGGATGCACGCCCTCGATCCTGCCGGTAACGATGTACATGTGCTCGGCCGAATGCAGCGGCACCGAGACGCCGCACATCAGCCCGACCTTGCGCGCCCACTGGCCGGCGCAATTGACGACGATCTCGGCGGCAATGTTGCCGCGGTCCGTCTCGATACCGCAGGCGACGCCGTTCTTCACGCTGATGCCGGCGACCTTGACCCGCTCGAAAATTTTCGCGCCGCGATTGCGCGCACCCTTGGCCAGCGATTGCGTGAGATCGGTCGGATTGGCCTTGCCGTCGCCCGGCAGCCAGACGGCGCCGACCAGATCGTCGGTCGCCATGACCGGCCATAGATCGGCCGCCTCCTTCGGCGAAATCACGTCGATCTCGACGCCTTGGGCGCGTGCCGATGCGGCCGTGCGCTTCAGCACCGTCATGCGGTCGGCGGTCCGCGCCACCGACAGCGAGCCACAATTCTTCCAACCGGTGGCGAGCCCGGTCTCGGCCTCCAGCTCACCATAGAGCTGCGTGGAGTATTTGATCAGGCTGGTCATGTTGGAATGACTGCGCAACTGGCCGACAAGCCCTGCGGCGTGCCAGGTGGTGCCACCGCTGAGTTGCCCCTGTTCGAGCAGCACGACATCGGTCCAACCGAGCTTCGTCAGATGATAGGCGACCGAGCAGCCAATGATACCGCCGCCGACGATGACGACGCGCGCTTGCGTGGGGAATTCGTTTGCCATGGGACATCCTGCCGTTTTGACACCGGTTGGATCATAGCAGCCGAATTCCAAATATCAACACAAAATACCACAAAATATCACATCAAAGAGGCAATCATCAGCTCAGGCCCTTTGCGCGCAAGCGCTTCAGCGATGTCAGCCTGCGGTTTCGCGTCGACGATCACGCCGGCGGCGCGTTGAAAATTCGGAATCCTGAGCGGCGTCAGCTTTGCGAACTTGCTGCTGTCGAGAACGAAGTAGGTTTTGGCGGCAAGCGCGATCATGCGGCTGCGCTGTTCGGCGCCGGCGCGGGTGAAATCGGTCACCTCGCCGTCGGGCGACAGCGCGCCACCACCGAGGAACGCGATGTCAACGCGAAAGCGCGACATGGCTTCGAGCATGTCGATGCCGGAGGCCGCTTCCTCGCCCGGATCGACTTCGCCACCCAGCACATGCACGCGCATGCCTGAGACGTGGCACAGCAGAAGCGCGATCTTCAGGCTCGCCGTGCAGATGGTGAGATCGCGCAGGTCGGCCATGGCTTGTGCGACGGCCAATGTGGTGGTGCCGGAATCGAGGAACACCACCATGCCGTCCTTTACAAGACCGGCGGCCAGCCTGCCGATCGCGGCCTTGCCTCCGGCATTTTCGTGGCTGCGCAAGCTCATTGCCGGTTCGCTCGGCTCGAAGCGGGCGGCGCCGCCATGGACGATGCCGAGCCGTCCCTTATCCGACAGCAGCTTCAAATCACGGCGGATGGTTTCGCGCGAGACATCGAAGAACCCGGCCAGTTCGGCGACACTGACAGACCCCTGGGCGCCCAGCCGCCGCAGGATCTCTTCGTGGCGACGTGGAGCAAGGGCGCGCGCCGGCAGGCTGCTGTCGGGGGACATGATGATCCTCGGATCGAGTAGCGATGTTGCAATATGTGGCAGTGATCGTGCGGAGGCAACTCAAGCCATGTCGTCAGGATTTTCGCGACAGGCCATCTTCCCTGATCGCGCTGACCAGCGTCTCGCTTCCCTCGCGAAGATGCTGCCTCAGAATGCCTATGGCCCTGTCGCCGTCGCGCCACCGGCAGGCGGCCAGCAGATCGCGGTGCTCCGTCTGCGAGCGGCTGCGATAGTCCAGGTTCGACAGCAGGATGCGGACGTAGCGATCGGCGGCATTGTGGTGCGCCTCGATTAAGGCCAGCAATCGATTGTTGCCGCAGGCATCGTAGAGAGCCAGATGAAAGGCACGGTTCAGCGCGCCCCATCGGCCGACATTGCGCTCCGCGTCGATCTGATCGAGAACCTGTTCCGCCTCGTCGAGCCTGTCACCGGCGAGATTGGGAAGCGAAAGCCGCAACGCCTCGCATTCGAGCAATTCGCGCAGCGCATAGATTTCACTGATCTCGGCGCCGTCCATCCGGGCGACCTGCGCGCCTTTTGTCGGATGAATGGAAACAATACCTTCGGCTTCCAATTGGCGAAGGGCGTCACGAATTGGCATGCGGCTGAAGCCAAACTGCTCGGCCAATTCGTCCTGGCGCAGCGGAGTGCCCGCCTTGATGGTCCCACTGGCAATCGCTTCGCGCAGAACATTGGCGACCTGTTCGGCCACAGTTCGCGGCCCCTGCATCACGCTTTCCGCAAATCCTCGCAATCGATGCTCCCGTCCACCTCGCATCAGCCTAATGGAAAACCGCCCGCGCGGATATAAGTATGCCCGTATACACACCGCTTTCGTGCGGCGCTGGAAACTGCGAGAGTTGCCGTTTTCGGAGGCATCGGCGCGATGCCTGCGACGTCAAGCGGTAGGCTCACCCTGCCGTCTTTCAGCCGGTCCGCGGCAGGTCATGCGCGGAGCGGACCCGGCCAACGCCTCGCCTATAGAGCATTCCACCTTCGGCCGGGGCGAGCAAATCGTCATACGGCGTGAAGTCGGCGACACGCTTGTTGAAGGCGATCTCGCCGCAACCGGGGACAAGGCAGTCGATTTTCCCTTTCGGACATTGACTGAACTTGCAGAGCCGGCCCAGATAATTGTCGGTGCCGGGTTCGATCAGAAAAATATCCAGTTGATGATCGGCGACACTGATCCCTGTTCCCTTCTCAAACGCCTTGCGCAGGGCAAGCGCGGCGGCACGGCGCAGTTCGCCGAGGCGTTCCTGCGAGTCGAGCCAGAGTGCCAGATCCAGATCGCTGCATTCATGCCAGACCTCGATCCGTGCGCGCCGGAATTCGCTGAAGCGCGGCACCTCTTTCCAGAGCGGCTTGGCGACGGAGCCTATGACGGCCACCGCTGCCACCTCGCGAAAACGCGTCCAGGCATCGGCAACGACATCCGCCGCCGCGCGGAACTGCCGCTGGCGTTCCAGCATATAACGGTCTTGTTCCTCGATCGCCGCTCGTCGCATGTCAGGCCAACAGCTTCATGAAATTGCGCTTGCGGCCGAAGCGGGTCTTTACATCCGCCAGGTAAGCGGCGTGTTCGGATGCCCCGCGCAGGCCGGCCATATGGCCGATCAATGCCGCCGCCTCTGCGTAGGCATCATTGCCACCAAACTCGGCTAACCGGTTGACGCGTTCGGCATAAATCGTCAGCGCTTCGCGCGGATGGGTGGCTTCGCTGGCCCGTGCGAGCCTTTCCTTCAGTCCATCGGAAGCACCATGTTCGCGCGTGTTCGCCCAGGCCAGGTCGAACCGCTTCTCCTCGATCAGGATGCCGATGAGCAGTTCGGCCGGATAGTGCCACTTGGATGACTTCTCGCCCGCCAATCTGGATTGGAGACGCGAGACCGCCCGATCGCGCGCTGCCACGCCACCCGTCTTGCACAGCCGCCGATACAATTCCAGGCTCGGCGCCTTTTCGAATGCGCGCCATAGATGTGCTTCGGCATCTGCATCGCGACCGGCTGTGGTCAGCAGTTCGACGGCAAAGAAAACAAGCCGCTCGTCGGGCCGATCGTCCTCGAAGAGCCACAGGCCGTCCTCGGCCCAGCGCAAGGCCTCATCGGCGCGACCGTACGAGAGGCAGAGTTTGGCGATTTGCAGATAAGCTTCCAGTGACGACAGATGCTTGGCGCGAAGCGCGATGCGCGCCTCGACGTCGCCATCTCGTTCGGCAAAGAAATCGAGGATTTCCCGCAGCCTGTAGTGATCCCCATTCAGTATGTGACCGGTCCGGCTCTTGCCGGCGGTTGCGGGCAATTCTTCCCAGGCCTCTGTGGCGAGGCGACGGTATTCGGCCAATCCATCTTCACCGAGGACATCGCTGTAGCGACCGGCCGCGCCACTGAAGGTGTCGTAGTCGCCATTGATCTCGCGTTCGAAAAGGTCACGCGCCAGGGAAACAGAGACGCAAGGCGCCACCTGGGCAGCCTGTAGGTGGATTTCGCATGCCCTGTCGAGAAGCGGCGCGCAATGGCCGTCGGAATCGTCAATGTTCTCCAGGGCAGCCTCGACCTGATCGATGACTTGAATTGCCAGTTTCAGCATGATGTCGGCATGCTTGCTCGGGAGGGCCGCGATCGCATCGAGCGCTTCCTTGACGCCTTGCGCCCAGTCGGGAGCCTCGCGGTAGTCCACGAAGCCATTCGTGGCGGTTGCGCCGTCGATCATCTTGCCGAGGCGCGCCTCGAGTGTCACCTCGTCGCCACTTTGTGTAGCCAGCGTGGCCATTTCCAGCTTGCGCAACAGGATCGGATCGCGCTCGGCAATATCCACGATCATCTCGACAAGTGCTGTCTTGTCCTTGCCCTCCAGATGTTCGCGAATACGCGCGAACATGCCTGCACCTTCCGCTTCGCCATCGCTTCCCGCCGCATTTGTCGCCAGCGCCGCTGCCACCAAATGCTTGCAATAGCCCCAATCCCCGAAAGCACGGCAAGAACACGAACCTTCGATCGACTCGGCAGGCCCCATCAGTTCAACGCGGTAGTCTTCCGTACCGGCAACCTGTGCCAGCACGCGCTTAGACCCAACGGTCAGCAGTTGCACCAGCCCGTCACGCCAATAGGCCTCGCCACGCGAGTACACCTTGTTGCCGACCAGGTCGCGCAGGGCATCAACATCGAAACGGGGGCGACTGTTCTTGCGGTTCATAGTGGCGGCTGGAGCCTTGAATCAGCCGCGATAAGACGCAGGGCCTCGTCCAACGTGACGGCCGCATGCAGCCGCCACCATGCTCCGGTGTGCCTGTACCACATGAGATCGAACCGGGTCTCGGCGAGATGCTCCTCCACATGGTCGAGCCGGGCGAAGGCGGTGTTGAATTCTTCACCGTCATCCGAACGATAGCGCGCGGAAAACCCGTATTTGCTTCCTCGCCACTTGCCGAAGATGTCGAGCGGATGGTCGAGCCGATCCAGCTGGCCATGGATGAACCGTGGCTTCAGAACATCGGCGATGAAACGCTCGCAGTCGGTGGCGATGGCCAACTTCTCGCCAGATGAAAGCTCCTTGACCCACATCGGTCTTGTTTCCAGCTTCGCTATCGCAATCTTTCCGCGCCATCTGCCGCCAACAGCGCTGCGGAGCAGCCCTTGGCCATGCGGGTTATCCACCGTTCATGATAATCGACCGATCCGGTGAGGCAATCCTTCGATCGCAATCCGCATTCGGCATCATTTGCGCGAATTGCCCGGTCGAACGTGGCCACTGACCTGCACGCCGTCCTCGGCACGCAGGTACAGGAAACCAGGAATGGACAGCAGCGGGATGACCGCGGTCAGCAGGAACACCTGGTGGAAGCGTTCCGCTGTCACGATGTGGGTCTCTCCTGCGACTAGGCCCAACACCATGGCGGCGATCGAAACGCCCAGGGAAACGCTGAGTTGCTGCAGGACGCCGCCGAGACTGGTGGCGCGGCTGAGCTTGTCGGCCGGCAGGTCGGCATAGGACAGCGTGTTGGAGGTCATGAACTGCGCCGACCGGATGATCCCGAAGACAAAGACGTAGAGGCCGATCATCCAATGCGGCGTGTCGGCCTCGATCAAGGCAAATCCCGCCACGGCGGCGGAGCCCACCATCGCGCTGCCGATCAGCACGACATTGAAGCCAAAGCGCCGCAACAGCGGCGACAGCAGCGGCCGAATGAGCAAGGCGCCGAAGCTGCCGACGAATGTCAGCGAGCCCGAGGTGACCGGGCTCATACCAAAGCCGACCTGCAGCATCAGCGGCAACAGGAAAGGCACGCCGTTGAGGCCGACGCGGCACAGGCCGCCTGCCAGCGTACCGACCCAGAACGAGCGAAATCGAAACAGCGTCAGATCGACCGCCGGTGCGACGACGCGGCGCGCATAGCGCCCGAAGGCGAGCAGCAGCAGGATCGCGGCGGCCAACACCAACGCTGTCGCCGAAACAGAGATGATCGGCCTCCCGATGCTTTCCAGCCCGAACTGCAGCAGGGCCACGCCGCATCCGACCATCAGGAACCCGGCGAAGTCGAAGCGTTGCACCGCTTCCTCGCGGAAATCGTCGACGAAGCGCAGCGCCGCTAGAATGCCGAGACAACCGAATGGCACGTTGACATAGAATATCCAGCGCCATGACGCGTAAGTGGTCAACAGGCCGCCGAGCAGCGGCCCGATCACAGGCCCCATGATGGCGGGCAAGGTCATGTAGGTCATGGCGGTGATCAGCCCGCTGCGCGGGAAGCTGCGCAGCAGGATCAGCCGCCCGACCGGTGTCATCATGGCGCCGCCCAGCCCCTGCAGGGCGCGCATCGCCAGCAGCATGCCGAAACTGTTGGCCATCCCGCACAGCGCCGAGCCGAGGGTGAAGGTGAAAAGCGCCAGCGCGAACACTTTTCGTGCGCCGAATCTGTCGGCGAACCAGCCGCTGACGGGAATGAATACGGCCAGCGTCAGGATGTAGGTGGTGATCGCCAGGTTCAGCCTGACGGGCGTCGTGTCGAGACTGCGCGCGATGGCGGGGATCGCGGTGGTGATGATGGTGGAATCGAGCTGCTCCATCAGAAAGGCGATGGCGACGATGATCGGGATAATCAGTCTCAGCCTCGGGTCCCGCTCGGTGGCAAATTGAGGCTGTTCCAATGCTGTGGCCAATTCCGTCATGCAGGCGGCTGCTCTACCCCAGTTGGCGCATCCGCGTTCAAAGGCAAGATCGCCTTCTGTGCGGCAGGCCAGCCGAGGCCTGATCACACGGCCTGTCTTATGGTCCGACGAATAGGCAAGCGGTAGTCATTTCTGGTTGTGTGGAGGTCAACAAATCTTGACCATGAGCACCGCCGGCGAGTTGAGCGTCGCGGCAGGCAGTCACCTCGCATTCGACCTTGCTCGATCTCCCTGGGGAACTACCGCCACGCGCGCTTGCAGCTTGACTGCACAACGAAGTTGAGTCACTGGTCGACTAGTATACAAGTGGTGAGACCATGCTTGAAGTTCTCGTTCGCGCGCCGCGGTCGCTGGAAGTCCGGCAGGGCACCATGCCAGAGCCCGGCGCCGGCGAAGTCGTCGTCCATGTCAGCCGTGCGGGTATCTGCGGCTCCGACATTCACATCCTGCACGGCTCCAACCCGTTCGCCGTCTATCCGCGCATCATCGGCCATGAATTCGCCGGCACCGTAACCGCGCTCGGACGCGATGTGACCGGCATAGCGGTGGGAGACAGCGTGGTGGTCGATCCCGTGGTGTCGTGCGGCCACTGCTATCCCTGCCGGGTCGGCCGCTCCAATGTCTGCGCCAACCTCGAAGTGATGGGCGTTCACCGCGACGGCGGTTTTCGCGCCTTCGTAGCGGTGCCTGCGGCAAATGCCATACCGGTTCCAGGAGATATGCCGTTTGGGCTGGCGGCACTGGCCGAGCCGTTTTCCATCGCCGCCAATGTGCTTGATCGTACCGGTTGCGGACCCGAGGACACGGTGCTGATCTATGGCGCCGGCACGGTCGGCGTCACTGTCCTGCAGGTCGCCAAGCTCAAGGGCGCACGCTGCATCGTGGCCGATATCGACGAAGCCCGCCTCGAGCGAGCGCTCCGCTTCGGTGCCGACAGGGTGATCCACTCCGTGCGCGATCCCGTGCCGGCCGCGGTGCGCGGTGAAAATGACGGTCTTGGCCCGACGCTGGTCATTGACGGCGCCGGCATTCCCGCACTTCTTGACGAGGCTTGCCGGCTGGCCAGCCCGGCGGGCCGCATCGGCCTGCTCGGTTTTTCCGATGCCCCATCCAATCTCAGCCAGCAGGAAGTGGTGCGCAAGGAACTGACCATCGTCGGCTCGCGCCTGAACCGCCGGCTGTTGCCGCGCGTCGTCGAATGGCTGGCCGACAAGCGGCTCGACCCGCAAGGCATGATCACGCAGGTCTTCGCGGCGGCGGATGCACGCGCCGCCTTCGACCTTATCGAGAAGGAACCGCAGCGAACGCTGAAGGTCCAGTTGGACTTCTCATGAGCCGGAATTAGCTCTCGACCAGCGCGATGGCGCGTAGCGGCGATCCGCTGCCGCCTTCGATCGCCAGCGGCAAGCTGATCAGGAAGCACAGTGGTGGCACTTCCCCAAGCCGGGCGAAATTCTCGCCGATCAGGATGCCGGCTGAAAGCAGTGTATTGTGCGCCGGGAAATCCTCACTGCCGAAACAATCGATCGACAGGCAGTCCGAGCCGACGATGCGCGCACCGCGCTCGACCAGCAATTCGCTTGCTTGCCGCGACAGGCCGGGCCAGTCGGCGAGAAACACAGCCGGATCGTCCCAGTGCCGGTCCCAGCCGAAATGGAAGAACACGGCGTCACCCTGCCGTATAAGGCCATGTTCGGCCTCGAAAGCAAAGATAGAATCCGGCTCGACCGCCTGCCCGGGCTGACAGCCACGCGCGTCGATCGTCACCATGCGGCCGAAGAAGCGCTCGACCGGAATGTCCGAGATGGCAACGCCGCCGCGGACGAAATGGACCGGCGCGTCGAAATGCGTGCCGGTGTGCTCGCTCATGGCCAACGCGTGGTTGCAGGCGACGTCGCCGCGATCATAGGATTCCACCATCTCCTGGCAGAAATGCGGGTGCGTCGGCCACACCGGCATGCCCGGCTTCATCGGATGCGTCAGGTCGACGAAGGAAACCGCCTTTGTTTCGAACAGCCCGGCGAGCGTGTCAGTGGCGGATGTCATCTGACGCGCGGCCTCGGCACGAGAGCGACGATCAGGATGATCAGCACACCGGTCAAAAGGAAGCGCACGCCTGCCTGGATGCCAAAGGTGTTGAGCATGGTGGACATCAGGTTGAAGAACAACGCTGCCCCCCATATGCCGACCGCGTTGGCCTGTCCACCGGCGACGCTGGTGCCGCCAAGCACCACCACGGCGATCGATTCCATCAGATAGGCGTCACCCATGTTGAGTGCTGCCCCGCCGCTGAAGCCGGCAAGCAGGAAGCCGGCGAGCGCCGCCGCCGTGCCGCACAGCATATAGGCAATCAACCGCACCCGTGCGACGTTGATGCCGGCAAGCCGCGCCGCCGGTTCGCTCTGGCCGGTGGCCAGCAATTGCCGGCCCCAGACCGTGCGTTTGAGGACGACCATGGCGACCAGCGTCAGCACCATCACCGCGATCGGCATGAATTGAACGCCGCCAAGGCTCATCGAGGTGAACCGGGAAAGGCCTGCCGGTGGCTTGAGCGTCGCCTGGCCGCCGAGATTGAAGGCAAGCGACTGGAAGACGAAGCTCCAGGCGAGCGTGGCGATGATCGGCGGCAGCCTGAGCGCGACGATGGCAAGGAAGTTCGCGGCCCCGGCAACGGCGCCGACGGCAAGTGCTGCAAGCAGGCCAGGCAACAGCATGCCGTCGGACCCTTGCATGACCGTCATCGACACATAGGCGCCCAGCGTCAGCACGGATGGCACGGACAGGTCGATATTGCCCGGCCCGGAGGCGACCACGAACATCTGCCCGGTTCCCACCACAACGCTGAAGGCACCGAAGGCGAGCGCGCCCGACAGCGTGGCGCCGGCACTGCCTATACCGGAATAGGCTGATGTCCCCACCCACATTGCGAGCGCCACGATGAAGCCGTAGGTCCACGGGGCGAGGCTCAATCTTCGGGTCATCGCGCCCGCTCCGACAAAAGCACGCGCCCGGCCAGCACGAGAAACAGGATGACGCCCTGGGCACCGATCTGCCATGTCGGCGGCACCTGCAGGAAGGACAGAAGCGAGCCCGCGAGCGACAGCGTCAGCGCACCGATCACTGTGCCGACCGGCGAGACGACGCCGCCGGTGAAGGCGCCGCCGCCGAGGATCACCGCGCCGACGCCGAGCAGCGTATAGGCCGGCGCGACATTGGCGTCGCCCGAAGTGGTGAGGCCGGTCAGCGTCAGCCCGGCCAGACAGGCGAGCAGGCCGGCGGCGGCATAGACAGCGACGCGGATGCCGATAACGGACCAGCCGGCGCGCTCGACGGCGCGCGGATTGCCGCCGGCGCCGCGCAACACCACGCCATAGGAGGAGCGCGAGATGACGAGATGGCCGGCGAGCGCCGCCAGTGCCGCCAGCCAGATCGACAGCGGCATCAAAGGCGGCTGCCAACTCATGAAGGAAGCCAGCCATGCCGGCGCCGAGCCACCCGGCGCCGGCAGCAGGATCACGGCGATGCCGAGCCAGATGAAGGACATGCCCAGCGTCACGATGATCGACGGCAGTTGCCGCGAATGGATAAGCAGGCCGAAGCCGGCATAGGCGGCGATCAGGACCAGATAGCACAACAGCGCGAGCGCAGGTGCATCCCCGAGATAGAGCGCCGTGACGCAGGTGATCAGCCCGACAAAGGCGCCGTTCGACAGGTCGATGTCGCCCAGCATGATCACCATCATCTGTGCCAGCGCGGCGAACACCAGCGGCACCGAGAGCTTGAACAGAAGGTGGAAGCCGAAATAGCTCATCGCCGCCGGGCGAATGCTGAAGATGATGGCGAGCATGACCAGCAGCGCGATCGCCGGCAGGCCGACCTGCAAGGCATTGAGCAAGGCCGGGCGCGCCTTGGAGGACGATCGGGCGGGAGCACGGGCTACGGCGTCAGACATGCTCGCCTCCGAACGATGCCTGCAGGATGCGGCCGGTCTCGATGGCGTCGCCTTCCAGCCTGGTCGCGGCGCGTCCCTCGCGGAAGACATAGATACGCTCGCAATTGGTCAGCTCTTCAAGCTCGGTCGTGTACCAGACGAAGGAGCGTCCGTTCTCCGCCTCGGCGCGGATCAGCCGGTAGACCTCCTGCTTGGTGCCGACATCGACGCCGCGCATCGGATCGTCGAGGAAGATCACTTGCGCATCCGACGCCAGCGCGCGGGCGAACAGCACCTTCTGCTGGTTGCCGCCGGACAGCGACAGGATCGGCGTGTCGATCGAAGGCGCTTTGACCTTGAGCCGGTCCGACCAGGTCTCGGCCAGCTTGCGGGCGGCAGCGCTTGAAATCATGCCGCCCCGGGTCAGCGCATTCAGGCTGCGGATGGTCAGATTGTCGGCGATGGACCATAGCGAGAACACGCCCTCCGAGCCGCGGTCGCCGGCGACATAGGCACCCGGCAAGGCCTCGCGCTGCCGGCGCGCGGCATAAAACATCGCGCGCAGCCGCTCGCGCTGGCCGTGGCCGTCGAGCCCGGCGAAACCGATGATCTCGCCCTTGCCGACTTCGATGGTCAGATCAGCGGCGTCGCGACCCGCATGCCGGATCACTGGAGCTTGCACTGAGGCCGCCTTGCCGGCGGAGCGGTCGCGTGGCCGCTCGATGCTGCCCATCAGTTCGACAAGCGCGGCGCGTGACAGGCCTGCAGTCGCCCGCTCGGCGACGACCTTGCCGTCGACCATGACGACGGTGCGGTCGCAGACGGCGAGGATCTCGTTCAGGCGATGGGTGATCAGGATGCAGGCGATACCGCGTCCTGCCGCGCGGCGGATATGAGCAAGCAATTGTTCCGTCGCCTCGTGGCCGAGCGCCGAGGTCGGCTCATCGAGGATGACGGCGCGCAATTTGATGCCGGTTTGCGTGAAGGCGCGGGCGATCTCGACCATCTGTCGCTCGCCGATCGGCAGGTCGGCCACCTTCCTGTCGAGATCGATGCCGTGGCCAGGGAAGATCTCGTCCAGCACCGGACCGATCACCTGGCGCGCGCGCCGCCGCCAGCCCAACCCACGCAAGGACCTGTGCACGATGCGGGTGTTTTCCGCCGACGTCAAATTGGCGCAGAGCGACAGTTCCTGGAAGATGCAGCGCAGCCCGGCCTGCTGGGCGCTGGCCGCACTCCAGGCACCGATCTCACACCCGCCGAGGCGAAAGCTGCCACCGCTGCGCTCGACGGTGCCGGCAAGCACGTTCATCAGCGTCGACTTGCCAGCGCCATTGTGGCCGACGAGGCCAACGACCTCACCGGGTTTGAGATGAAAATCCACGCCGCCCAGGGCATGCACGGCATCATAGTGCTTGCGGACATCGCGCACCTCGATAAGGGCGCTGTCGGCATCGCCTGTCTCTGCTGCGTCCTTTTTGGACGACGTGGGATCGTTCATCATTCGGCCATGCTGCTCATTTCGGCGCGGGAACGCCCGGCAGAGGCTCTTTCTTAGCGTTGGCGTCGATGATCCTGGCCACCAGCTCTTGCGGATATTCAGCATTGACGACGCCGCCTGCGGGAACCGTCTTCAGCCAGGCGTCAAGGTCAGGCTGATTGATCTGCAAGAGCGGCACCTCGACGAATTTCGGCACCTGCTTGCCGGCCAGAATCTGCTGCGCGACCCAGAACGCGACCTGGGAGACGCTGGGCGTGGCACCCAGCGAGAAGGTTTCGTAGCCGCTGGCGTCATGCTCCTGCTTCCACAGCGCCAATTCGTCCTGGCGGTTGCCCATGATGATGATCGGCAGCGGCCGGTTGGCGGCCTTGAATGCCTGCGCCGCGCCATAGCCGTCGCCGCCCTGCGTCAGCACCGCATCGACCTGAGGCAGCGACGGCAGGATGCCCGACACTTCCTTTTGCGCGACGGTCGCCGTCCACTGGCCATAGACCTCGCCGACAGCCTTGTAGCTGGCGTGCGCCTTCATCGCCTTCTCGACGCCCTCATGCAGGCGCTTGTCGAAACCGTCGCCGGCCATACCGCGGATCTCGAAGATGTTGGCCGGTTTGTCGCCGAGCTTGCTGGAGATGAAATCCAGTTCTGCCTTGGCATAGGAGTCAAGGTTGTAGTCGACGACATAGGCGCAAGGCTCGGTGACGCCGCTGGCGAAGGCAACGACCGTGATACCGGCATTGCAGGCATCCTTGATGGCGCCGTTGAGTGCGGTGTCGGAGCCGGCAAGGACGATGATCGCGTCGTAGCCCTGCAGGATCAGGTTCTCGATCTGGCTGGCCTGTTCGGTCACCGAATTGTTCGAGCTGACGACGGCTGTTGCGGCGACCTGCTTGTCGGCCACGGCCTTGGCGCCCATTTCCTCGAAGCTCTTTATCATCACCTGGCGGAAGGAATTGCCGGCGTAGGAATTGCTGAAGGCGATCTTCTTGGCCGAAGTGTCGCCCTTGGCGACGCCGTCATCGGCGCGCGCGTCCAGCGCTGCAAAGCTGGTGCAGCCGAGCATGGCTGCAACGAATAAGGCTGTGGTCCTGCTCATTGTTGTTCTCCTCCGGTTGAAAGTCATAGCGTCCTCCCGCCGATCCTTTCGAACGAAAAATGTCAGCCCAGCCCGAGATCGGGCACGGCATCGTTCAAATGGTCGGCGAAACTGGTGTTGGGCAGCAGCGGATACCAGCCCGGACGGCCAGGATCGCGGTCGTAGGCGTAGCCGCCCAGCGAGCGATAGAGCTCGGCATAGGTTGCGAGTTTGTCGCGATCGAGCTCGACACCGAGGCCCGGTGCCTCCGGCACCGCGATCGCACCATTCTCATAGCGCATCTTGCCGCCGACGATGATGTCGTCGGCAAGGTGGTGGTAATGCGCGTCGGCGGTGAAGACGAGGTTGGGCAGCACAGCGCCAAGATGCAGCATGGTGGCGAGCTGGATGCCGAGTTCGCCAGAGGAATGCACGGCAATGCCGAGGCCGAACGTGTCGCAGATCTGCGCCGCGCGCACGCAGGCGCGGATGCCGCCCCAGAAAGTGGTGTCGAGCAGGATCACGTCAACCGCAGGGTCGCGCACATTGGTGGCGAGCTGTTCGAAATCGATGACGATGGTGTTGGTGGCCAGCGGGATGGAGAGCTTCTCGCGCAAGCGGCGCATGCCGGCAAGGCCCCAGGTCGGATCCTCGAAGTAGTCGTTCCTGAGATCGGAGATGGCCTGGCCGAAACGCAGCGCCTCTTCGACCGACAGCGCCGCGTTCGGATCATAGCGCAGCGTATCGGCAGGAAATTCGGCGGCGAGCGCCCTGAAACACTCCAGCTCATAGTCGGGGTGAAACACGCCGGCCTTGAGCTTGTGGGCGTGAAAACCATGTTCGGCCTTGAGCGCGCGGGCATGCTTGAGCAATTGATCGATGGTGCGGACCTCGCCCCTGCCGCTGCGGCGGTCGGCATAACGGAAGAACAGATAGGAGGCGAAGCCGATCCGGTCGCGTACGCGCCCGCCAAGCAATTGGTAAACCGGCACGCCGAGCTTCTTGCCGATGATGTCGAGACAGGCGAATTCCAGCGCTGCGTGGAGCTGCGTGCGGTTGTTGTAGAGCGACGCCGTCGGATTGCAGATGGCGTAGCGCATGCGGTTGAGATCGAAAGGGTCATGGCCGACCAGGTAAGATTTCAGGCCGGCGAAGGCGAGTTCCGCTCCGGCACCACCGCCGCCCATCTCGCCGAGCCCAACAATGCCCTCATCGGTCTCGACCTCGACCACGGTCCGGACAAAGCGTCCCCAATGCGTACCGTTGCTGTGCCGCAAGGCTGCTTCCAGCGGAACGGTGATGGTGGTCGCCTTGATGTCCGTGATCTTCATACCGGCTCCTCTCCCCTAGCCTTCTGGCGTCATACACACTACCATGGTAGTATGTCAACAGAGCTTCAATCCTGCTTGCCGCTTGAGTTGGGACGTGCGCAGTGTCATGACCGGAGCAGTGCAGCGCCATTCACAGCAACGGATTCGTCATGGGGACCAAGCTTTCGGGGGCGACCAGATTTTTAGGCAGTGCTGCCAGGCCGAAGAACGCCGGTCAGCGCGAACCCTCGCGGGTGCTGGAGCCGGTCAACAATCGCATGCCGATCTCGCCGCAGATCTACGAGCGCCTGCGCCGCGCCATCACGACGCTGGCGATGTTGCCGTCGGAGGCGCTCAGCGAACAGGACCTTGCCCAGCAGCTCGGTGTCAGCCGTACACCGGTGCGCGAGGCGCTGATCCGGCTTGCCGATGAAGGGCTGATCGACATCCTGCCGCAACGCGGCAGCTTCGTCGCGCCGATCCGCCTAAGTGACGTCGAGGAAGCGCAGTTCATTCGCGAGGCACTCGAAGTCTCCGTCGTGCAGAAGCTGGCCGGCCACGGTTCGAGCGCCTTCATCGCGGCAGGCAGGGTGAACCTTGCCCAGCAGGCCAAGGCAGTGGCCGAGGGCGACCGCGAGCTTTTTCTCGAGCTCGACGAGGGCTTCCATCGCAGCCTTTGCGAAGAGGCCGGCCTGCCCAAGAGCTGGCGGGTGATCCAGGTGGTCAAGCTGCAGATGGACCGTGTGCGCTATCTGAGCCTGCCAGAGCCCGGCCACCTCGAAACGCTGCTCGCTCAGCATGTGGCGATCTTCGAGGCCGTGGAGACCGGCGAGGCAAAGCAGGCAGGCGCGCGTATGGCGGCGCATTTGCGCGAAGTGCTTCGCACGGTTCAACGGCTCAACGTGGCCCGCCCGGACCTCTTTGGCCAATGATCCGTCGACCGCTCATTGTGCCATTGGGTGAAGAGCAGACGCCACGGACGTGCTGCCACATTCTTAATGAGGGATTCCTGCGCGCCAAGGCCTGATCCGCGTATGCTACGGGCGCTTCGCTTGCCTGGCGTCAGCCGCCGAAGCGCGGTTCCGCAACGCCTTTGATGCCAAGGCCCGTGATGGCGAACAGGCTGCCGCGCAAAACGCCGTCGCCGGGAAAACGCGGCAGCGGCGGCTTGGCCATCGAGGTGACGTAGAGGGTGTCGAGCTTCGGTCCGCCGAACATGACGCTGGTGATCTTCTTGACCGGCATGTCGATGATGCGATCGATGCTGCCATCGGGCGCGTAGCGCACCAGCCTTCCGTCATAGACCAGCGCATTCCAGAGATAGCCCTCGGCGTCGACGGTCGAGCCGTCCGCCGCACCGCCTCGGCTGGTGTCGACGCGCACGAAGGTACGCCTGTTGGTGGCGGCACCGGTGGCGATATCGTAGTCGTAGGCCCATATCTCGCCGGTCCAGGTATCGGCGAAATAGAAGGTGCGGTCGTCGGGGCTCCAGCATGGACCGTTGGAGCAGATGATGCCGGAATCGATCCGGGTGACGGAAAAATCCGGATCGAGCCTGTAGAGACCGCCGGACGGCCCCTCTTCCATCGTATCCATGGAGCCGGCGAAGAAACGGCCGCGCCGGTCGACCTTGCCGTCGTTGAGCCGGTTCATCGGCTTGTCCGGCTCGGGATCGTGGATCAGCGTCACCTCGCCGGTGGCGAAATCGAGCAGATGGAAGCCGCGCTGCAGCGAGACGACAGCGCCGCCGCCGTCCTTGCGCAGCGCCATTGAGCCGATCTTCATCGGCACGTCCCATGACCGGATCTCGCGCCCGTCGGCGGTCGCCCGAAACACGCGCCCGTCGAAGCTGTCGATCCAGTAGAGTCGTTCCTGTTCGACGTCCCACAGCGGTCCTTCGCCCAGTGTGGTCTTCACGTCCACCACGACTTCGATCTTCATGCCGTCCTCCTCCGTTTTGCGTCTCGCGGCGATTGCTCGGGCCGCCTCAGAAAGCGACCTTGTCCCCGCCTTTCAATGACAGGATTTCGCGTGCCTCGTCGGGCGTCGCCACCTCCATGCCGAGTCCTTCGATGATCTTGCGGGCCAGCAAGACCTGCTCGGCGTTCGACTTGGCAAGCTTGCCCTTGCCCGCCCACAGACTGTCCTCCAGCCCGACGCGGATGTTGCCGCCAAGGGCCGCCGATTGCGCGGCGATGCGCAGTTGGCTGGCGCCGGCGCCCAGTACCGACCACCGGAACTGGTCGCCGAACAGCCGGTCGGCAGTGCGCTTCATATGGGCAACGTCTTCTGGATGCGTGCCGATGCCGCCGAGCAGCCCGAACACCGACTGCACGAAGAAAGGCGGCTTCACCAGCCCACGGTCGGCGAAGTGGGAAAGGTTGTACAGATGGGCGATGTCGTAGCACTCGAACTCGAAGCGCGTGCCGTTGTCGTAGCAGGTCGCCAGAATGTACTCGATGTCCTTGAATGAGTTGCGGAAGACGAGGTCGCGCGTCGCTTCCAGATGCGGCTTTTCCCAATCGAACTTGAAGGTCTCGTATTTGTCGGCCAGGTGATAGAGCCCGAAATTGATCGAGCCCATGTTGAGCGAGGCGACTTCCGGCTTGAACTGGGCGGCCGGGCGCACGCGCTCCTCGACCTTCATGTAGGGGCTGCCACCGGTGGTGATGTTGATGGCGGCGTTGGTGCCTTGCTTGACGCGCGGCAGGAAGCGGGCGAAGGCCTCCGGCGTCTGGTCGGGCTTGCCGGTTTCCGGATCGCGGGCATGCAGATGCAGGATCGCGGCACCGGCTTCCGCCGCCGCGATCGCCTCCGAAGCGATCTGGTCGGGCGTGATCGGCAGATAGGGCGACATGGTCGGCGTGTGGATGGCGCCCGTCACCGCGCAGGTGATGATGACCTTGCCCCTGGTCCGTGCAGGTCCCGGCTTGCGACTGGTTTGCGTCATTCTCCAAACTCCTGATCCGATTTTCTCTTGTGGGCGGCGAGCGCCATGAGCCGGCGGTCACGCCACACCTGCCGGTCGCCTAGGCTTTGCTGTGGCAGTCGCTTGCGGCGATCAGCCTCGACCGTGTCGATGACCTTGCCGGCCCAGTCGACGCGCCGCTGCGTCTGGGGAAAGATGTTGGAATAGATGCCCTGATAGCGCTCGACATAGTCGCGCACGCCGCCGGGTGCATTGAGATCGATGGTCTCGAACGGCCCCATGAACGACCAGCGCAGCGCCAGCCCGTCGCGGATGCCGATGTCGACATCCTCGACACTGGCGTAGCCATCGGCGACAAGCCGGAAAGCTTCCTCAAGCAATGCGCCTTGCAGGCGATTCATGATGAAGCCGTCAAGCTCGTGCTGCATGTCCAGTGGCGCGTGGCCGGCGTCGACGAGGAAGGCGCGGGTTCTCTCGACCGTCTCGGCCGAGGTCCACGGCGCCGGCACGATTTCGGCCGCCGGAATGAGATAGGGCGGGTTGATCGGATGCACGACCAGGCAGCGCTGCCGCCCTTGCAGATGGTCGGTGAATTTCGACGGCAACAGCGCCGAGGTGGAACTGGCGATGACTGTTTGCGGATCGGCAAGCGTGTCGATCAAGGAGAACACCTTGCGCTTCACCTCGAGATTCTCGGGCGTGTTCTCCTGGATATGCACGGCACCTGCCAACGCCTCTTCAAGCTCGGCGACAACGGAGATACGGTCAAGAACCTCACCGGCTTGCTGTCCCCGCAGAAGATCGTTCGCGGCGAGATCGCCGAGCACGCCGGCAATGTAGTCGCGGGCTCCACCTGTGGCAGTGGGCGACTGGTCCCACATCCGCACGTCATGGCCGGCGCGGGCGAAGCTGATCGCCCAGGCCCGCCCGATGAACCCGCTTCCGACGATCGCGACATTGGCCATGGTTTGTTCCTCAAAGTGTTTCGACGTTGCCGTCGACGCCGAGCGATTGGCCGGAAATGTTGATCCCCGCATCGGAGAGCAGGAAGGCGACCATCGACGCGACATCATAAGGGCTGGTCATGCGGCGCAGCGAGATGTTCTGCAGATAGCGTCCGGTCATCTCCTCGTGGCTGATACCGACCTGCTTGGCGCGCGCCGAGATAACACCTTCGATGCGGGGGCCCTCGATGATGCCGGGCAGGATGGCGTTGACCCTGATGGCGTGCGGCCCGAGCTCTTTGGCCAAGCTTTGCGTGAAACCGATGACACCGAACTTGGCCGCCGAATAGGGTGTGCGGAAGGCGTAGCCATGGCGGCCGGCGGCCGACGACATCGAGACGATCGAACCGCCGCCCGCCGCCTTGATCAGCGGCACCGCGCGCCGGGCGCACAGGAACTGGCCGGTCAGGCAGATGTCGATGCAGCGCCGCCAGTCCGCCGGATCGATCTCGTCGACACCGCCGGTCGGCCCGGCAATGCCGGCATTGTTGATCAGCGCATCGAGCCCGCCGAGTTTTTTCTCGACCGCCTCGAACAGACGGTCGACGTCCTCGTCGCGCGAGACGTCGGCCTTGACCGCCGCGACCAGGTCGATCTTGCTGGGAGCAGCGGCCAGCGCCTCGTCGGAAACGTCGCAGACGACGATGCGGGCGCCGAGGCGTGACAGCGTGTCGGCTATGGCAAACCCGATGCCGCCTGCGCCCGCCGTCACCAGCACGCGCTGGCCTTTCAGCCCGGTCAAAAATTCGTCCGCCGATGCCGGCGCCCTTGTGCTCATGGTCCTGTCCTTCTCATTGCAGCCGCCGTTCGCGCAGCGCCATGACGGCGCCCAGAACGACCAGTCCGTAAAGAATTGCCCTCGTGGCATAGGGAAGCGTGGTGCCGGCGAGCAGCATCTGCAGTGCCGTCAGCAACAACACGCCGCCGAGCATGCCGAGATAGTGGCCGCGCCCGCCGGTGATCAGCGCGCCGCCGACCACCACCACGGCGATCGACGGCAATAGATAGTCGTCGCCCATGCCGAGGCTCGCCTGACCCGAAAAGCCGGTCAGCATGACGCCGACAACAGCCGCGCAGACGGCCGAAAGCATGTAGACCAGGATCAGCGTGCGCTCGACGCCGATGCCCGACAAGCGCGCCGCGCGCAGCCCGTTGCCGATGCCGTAGACGCGCCTTCCGAACGGGGTGCGGCCAAGCAGGAGTACCGCTGCGACGACAAAGACGACCATCAGCAGCACGATTGGAGTCAGCAGGCCGGCGAGCTTGGCCGTCATGACCCAGCGCAGCATCGGCGAGGAAAACCCGGCCGGCGTTCCCTGCGAATAGAGCAGCGCACAGCCTTGCAGAATGCCGTTGGTGGCGAGCGTCATGACGATCGGCGAGATGCCGAGATAGACGATGCCGAAACCATTGGCGAAGCCGATGGCGCAGGCCATCACCAAGACGACCGGCAAGGCGTAGACAAGGGCGGCGTCGGAGCCGTTGACCATGCCCGCCAGGATGATGCCGGAGATGCCGATCGTCCACGGCACGGAGAGATCGAGGCCTCCGGTCAGGATGACGGTTCCCTGTCCGAGCGCCAGGACGGCTAGGAAGGACGATAGCACCAGCAGCGAATTCCAGTACCCCGGATTGAGGATGGCGCGGCCGAGCCAGATCTGGGTGACAAGCACGATGAGCAGCAGGCAGACATAGGCCGGCAGCGCATAGCGCAGCGTTTCCGCATTGCGCAGATGGAAGGCAGGGCGCGGCGATGCCGGACTGCGCTGGGCATGGGCTGGCTCGGCGATCTTGAGACGCCGGTCCACGCGCTCGAGCTGCGAGGGCAATATGCCGGCGCGCCAGGCGGCGAGCCGGGCACGCGCGGCGCGCAGTTGCACGGCAAGCACCGATGCATGCGAGATCGAGCCGGCAAGTGCTGCCAGCACCAGAATGGTGCCTTCGGCGATGGTCGCATAATAGGCCGATACGTTGAGCACCAGCAGGATGTTCACCACGATCATCAGGATGTAGGCGCCGAAGACAGAGCCCACCGGACCGCCCTGCCCGCCACCGAGGCGCGTGCCGCCGACGACGACCGCCGCGAACATCGACAAGAGCAGCGGATTGCCGACCAGCGGATCGCCGCTGCCGGTCTGGGCGCTGATGAACACGCCGGCAAGGCCATAGCAGCCGCCGGCGATGACATAGACGGCAAAGCGCACCAGAACGACATTGATGCCGACGGAAGCGGCCGACTCCGGATCGCTGCCAAGCGCGTAGAGTGCTGTGCCGAAGCGGGTTCCCTTCAGCCAGAACCAGGCGAGCAGGACGACACCGATCACCACCAGCGGCATCGGCAGCCAGCCGGCGATCGCGTCGCCGAGATAGAAGGTGCCGAGATCGGGCGACACGAAGCCGCCGGGCTTGTCCATCACCAGCAGCGTGACGCCTTGCAGGATGAACATGGTCGACAGCGTCACCACGATCGGCTGCATGCGCAGCACCGCGATGAAGAAGCCGTTGAAGGCGCCCACCGCCATGCCGACGCCGATGCCGACGGTGGTCCACAGAAGGATGCTTGCGCCTGGCGCCATCGGATCCATGCTCGATGCCAGCACGGCATTGACCAGCGATATCACCGCGCCGGCGGACAGGTCGAAGCCGCCCGACAGGATCACGATCGTCTGGCCGATCGCCGCGAGCGCCGAGGTGGCGCCGCCGCTCGACAGGAACGACACATCGAAATAGGTCAGCGGCCCGGCGCTGATCCAGTCGACGACGAAGAGCAGGATCGCCAGGACGGCCGCGGCGATCAGCGCGCCGCGATTGCGCACCAGCGCACGGCGCAGTCCGAAGCCGCCGGGAACAGGGGATGAGGCTGCTGCGCTGCTCATGCGGCGGCTTCCCCGGCATGGCCGAGCGCCGGGCGCATGATGGCCGGTTCGGTGATGGCGTCGCCTTCGAGTTCGGCGGCGATGCGCCCGTCATAGAGGACCAGCACCCTGTCGCATTGGTGAACGAGTTCGGGGATCTCCGTCGAGTGCAGCAGGATCGAACCGCCCGAAGCCACGTAGTTTCGCATCATCACATAAAGCTCGTGCTTGGTGCCGACGTCGATGCCTCGGGTGGGATCGAACAACAGCAGGATGCGGCTCTGCGCCACCAGCCACTTGGCGATGGCGATCTTCTGCTGGTTGCCGCCGGAAAACGCACCGGCCCGCGTCCACAGCGCGCGGCGGTCGACCTCGACAGTGGCGAATGCCGCCTCGACGGAGCGGGTCTCGGCTTGCGCGTCGACAAGGCCTAGCCGTGTGAAGCGCGATATCACCGGCAGCGTGGCGTTCTGGCTGCCCGACAGTTTCAGGAACAGGCCTTCGGATTTGCGGTCTTCCGGCACCAGGCCGATGGCCATGTTGGGGCGCAAGGCATCGGCCGGCGAACCGAGCCAGACCTTGCGGCCGTCGACGAGGATGTGGCCGCGCTCGATCTCGGCCATGCCAAAGCAGGCCAGGAACAGGTCCTGCTGGCCCATGCCTTGCAACCCGGCGACGCCGAGGATTTCGCCCTTGCGCAGATCGAAGCCCGCGCCGTCGAGCTTGCGTCCGACCTTGAGGTCGCGCACGCCCAGAACCGGCGGACCGAAGGCCTGGGCGCTGTCCGGCTTGGGCGGAAAGGTCTGCTCGATGCTGCGGCCGATGATCTTTTCGATGACGTCGGCATCCGAGACATCGGCGACCGGCGCGGTGACGATGTGGCGGCCGTTTCTCAGGATCGTCAGCGTGTCGCACAAAGCGCGGACCTCGCGCATGCGGTGGGTGATGAAGACGATGGTGGTGCCTGCCACCTTCAGCCTGGCGATGATGTCGCCCAGCCAGTCGACGTCGCGTCCGGCGAGCGTCGAGGTCGGTTCGTCGAGCAAAAGGATGCGCGGCTTGCGGTAGACGGCGCGCGCGATCTCGATCTTCTGGCGCACCGAAAGCTCGAGCTCGCTCACCTCGGCATCGAGATCGACGGAAAAACCGAGATCTTCGATATGGCGGCGGACGGCCTTGCGGGCGGCACCGCGGCGGATCAGGCCGGAGATGCCGACGGGGGCGTAAGGCAGCAGCATGTTGTCGAGCACGGAGAGATCGCGCACCAGGGTCATCTCCTGGAATGCTGTCTGCATGCCGAGCGCATGTGCTGCGCGCGGTGCGCCGTAAGCGATCTCCTTGCCGAAGACACGGACATGGCCTTGGCTCGGCCGGACCAGCCCGGACAGCAGCTTCACCAGTGTCGACTTGCCGGCTCCGTTTTCACCGAGCAGGGCATGGACGCTGCCGGGCGCGATCGCAAACGACACGCCGTCCAGCGCGACGGTCGGGCCGAACGCCTTGCTGATGCCGTCGATCTCGACGGCGGGGAGCTCGGAGTGTTCTGTCATTGTCCTCGATCGCCGGCTTGGCATGGATTGACGACGCACGGACAGTTGTCCGTGCATCGTCACACGGGCCTTGGGAGGCTTAGTTCTCCGGTTGTCCGACGAGGGCAGCATTAAGGCCGACCTCGGGTGTCTGGTCCGAGAAGATCGAGGCAAACCAGCCCGGATTGGAGACCAGCGACGGCTTGAAGGCGTTGCAGCCGGCCTTCATCTCCGCCCATGTGCCTTCGTCGCACAGCTTGATCGTCTCATTGGTAACGACCGGCAGCGGCAGGATGGTGGTCTTCGGCACGTCCTTGCCTTCGATCGCCTCGACGGCAAGCTTCAGCGCCAGCGCACCCGAATAAGGCGGCGAGGCATAGGAAATGCGTTGTGCGCCCGCCGGTGCATAAGGAGGAGCGGCACCTTCGACTTCGGTGCCCTCCGGCAGCATCTGGATGCGGCCGCCATTGGAACCTTCGCCGGCGCAAGGCAGGAGTTCGCTGGTCTTCTTGCCAGCCTCGAGCTGCATCGAGTTGGCGGTGAAGCAGCCGACCTGCATCCACAGTCCGTTGATGTCGTCCCAATTGCGGGTGGCCAGGATTTTCGAAAGTTCGGTGCGGGCGACCGCCTGGCTCCACATGCCGACAGCCTCGCCGACGATCTTGATATCAGGATACTTGGCGAAGACTTCCTTGGCGGCCTTTGTCCGCTGATCGTCAACGGATGTTCCCGGGACGCCCGTGATGGCGATGATGTTGCCCTTGCCGTTGAGCTTCTTGACCAGCCATTCGGCGGTCACCCTGCCCGCTTCCAGCTGGTCTATGTGGACGTTGTAGGCGCAAGGCTCGGTGATCTCGGCGTCGTACGCAAAGACCTTCACACCCTTGTCGCAGGCATTCTTGACGACCTGGTTGAGCGCGGTCGGCGAGATCGGATACACGACGATAGCTTCGGCGCCGCTTTGCACCATTGCGTTGATCTGCTGAATCTGGCGTTGCGCGTTGGGGCCAGCGACCTGGACCTGCAGGTCGACCTTGTCGGCCAGGCTCTTATGAGCGGCCATGGCCTTGACCATGTTGGCCGCCTCCGCCTGCCAATCATTGCCGATGTAGCTCATGCTGAGAAAGATCTTGTGCTTCTCGGCGGCCTGCGCGGCGGACAGGCCGAAGGCGCACGCAGCCATGCCGGCCAGCAGCGCGAGCCGCCGGACTTTCGATCCGATACCCATGTGGAACTCCTCCCAAACAGAACGACCGAATGCCTCCCAAGGGTACAAAACGTAAACCCTTGTCATTCGATGCCAGCGACCGTATCATGATTTGATCAAATATCAATGATGGAATCGTTTATATCAAAACGGGCTATGTCGGCCGCTTGACGTGGCACCACGAACCTTGCATTCCGGCACAAGCAATAGTGTCGCCCATGGGCGGGAAGGTTGACCGGAGATGGCTGGATCGGCGTTCAGGAAGCCTGGTGTCGAGATCATTCCATTGTCCAAGGAAACTCTGCAGGACCGGGTCTACAACCAGGTCACCGAGTTGATCCTCGACGGCAGCATCGTGCCGGGCGAGATGGTCACGGTTCAGAGCCTCGCCGACGCCTTTGGCGTCAGTCCGATGCCGGTCAGGGAAGCGCTGCGGCGCCTGACGGCAGCCAACGCGCTCACCGTGGTATCCGGACGCTCCATTGGTATTCCGGCGCTCAGCCGCGAGCGGCTCACCGATTTGCGCAATGTACGTTTTGAGATAGAGGCCATCGCCGCCGGCTGGGCCTCACAGAACCGCAGTGATGCGGATCTTGCGATTTTCGCGCGCGATCTGGACTCACTGGAACGCGCGAATGGCGCGGACGACGTAAAGGCCTATCTCAGGGCGAATTATACCTTCCACTTCGCAATCTACCGAGCAGCGGGATCCGAAACCCTGCTCAAGATCATCAAGGATCTATGGCTGCAGATCAGCCCCTATTTCAATATGCTGCATGGATCCTACTCGACCGCGAACACATACCATCAACAGATGTTTGCGGCCCTGCGCGACCGGGACGAGCAGGCAGTTCAGGCGGCGGTTCGCGGCGATATCGATGCGGCTTTCGACATGCTGGTCGATCTTTTGAAGTAGCGCCCGGCCCGACCTCCGACCCTTATCACATGCCTCCTATTTCTGGGGATGGCAGAGCAGCGCTCATGCGCACTCAGCGAGCAAGCGCGGGCTTCTTCTGGTGATCTAGAGGTCATATCCCGAGCGCGCCATCCATTGTTCTCGTGCTGGAGCTTGCCGGCGGCAGCCGATGACGCGGCGAACGCATCGCATGGTCATTATCGGATTGCCAAAATCTGGTAGCGTGATTATACCAGTTGATCAGTTGACGACGGGCTATGCCGTCGGCGAAGAACAGGAGTGGTGACCAGATGACAACGATTGCGCTGTTCGGGGCTGGCGGGAAAATGGGCTACCGCCTGTCGACCAATTTTCGCGGGTCGCCCTACACAATACGCCATGTCGAGGTCAGCGATGCCGGCAAGGAGCGCCTGAAGACCGGGCTGGGTTTCGATGCGGTCAGCGCCGACGAAGCGCTCAAGGGCGCCGATGTGGTGATCCTGGCCGTTCCCGACACGCATATCGGCAAGGTGGCGAGCAGCATCGAGAGCAAGCTGGCGCCGGGCACCATGGTGGTGGTGCTCGACGCGGCGGCACCCTTCGCCGGCCACCTGCCGAATCGACCGGACCTCACCTATTTCGTCACCCACCCCTGCCATCCGCCGATCTTCAACGACGAAACAGACATGGCGGCAAAGAAGGACTATTTCGGCGGCGTCAAGGCCAAGCAGCATATGGTCAGCGCCTTGATGCAGGGGCCGGAAGAGGATTACGCCAAGGGCGAGGCGATCGCGAAGATCATCTGGGCGCCGGTCATGCGTTCGCACCGCGTCAGCGTCGAACAGATGGCGCTGCTGGAACCCGGGCTTTCGGAGACGGTGTGCGCCTCGTTGCTGGTGGTCATGAAGGAAGCCGTCGACGAGGTCGTGGCACGCGGCGTCGACCAGCAGGCGGCGCTCGACTTCCTGCTCGGCCATATGAACGTGCTGGGCGCCGTCATTTTCGGCGAGACCAAGGGCGTTTTCTCGGATGCCTGCAACAAGGCGATCGAGTTCGGCAAGCCGGTGCTGATGCGGGACGACTGGAAGCGCGTGTTCGAGCCGGAAGAGATCGCCGCCAGCATTCAGCGTATCACCTGAAGAGGAGAGGCGCTGCCGCAGCGCCGCGACGTCGCCGTACCGTTGCGACGCTCGGCATCGTAGCTCATCAGGTACATATCACCTGAATTCGTGGTTGACTCATCATACCAGTTGGCTTAGCTGTTCATGGCTCGGATCGACAGGGTTTTCGCAGGAGTACGATGCCTGGGCGAGTGGAGGATGGCTGGGGAGCAACGATCCGTGGAGGGGAAGCCGGCAAACGGCTCTTTAGCCCGGAAGCGATCCGCCGCCCGCGCCGCCTGACGAATTCGGATGCCGACAGATGCTTTGGGTAACCAAGGCAATTTTTCAAACGGGAGGACTTCATGAAACTTACACGCAGAATGACGCTTGCGGCTTTCGCCGGCATGCTGGCGCTTGGCACGGCCGTGCCCGCCTACGCGGCGGATCTCATCGCCATCATCACGCCCTCGCACGACAATCCGTTCTTCAAGGCGGAAGCCGTCGGCGCCGAAGCCAAGGCCAAGGAACTCGGCTACGAGGCGCTGGTGCTGGTCCATGACGACGACGCCAACAAGCAGTCCGAGCTGATCGACACCGCGATCGGCCGCGGCGCCAAGGCGATCATCCTCGACAATGCCGGCGCCGACGCCACCGTCGCCGCGGTACAGAAAGCCAAGGACGCAGGCATTCCGTCCTTCCTGATCGACCGCGAGATCAACGCCACCGGCGTCGCCGTCGCGCAGATCGTCTCCAACAACTACCAGGGCGCCCAGCTCGGCGCGCAGGAATTCGTCAAGCTGATGGGCGAGAAGGGCAATTTCGTCGAGCTGGTCGGCAAGGAATCCGACACCAATGCCGGCATTCGTTCCAAGGGCTATCACGACGTCATCGACGACTATCCGGACCTGAAGATGGTCGCCCAGCAGTCGGCCAACTGGAGCCAGACGGAAGCCTATTCCAAGATGGAATCGATCCTGCAGGCCAACCCCGACATCAAGGGCGTGATCTCCGGCAACGATACGATGGCGATGGGCGCCTATGCGGCACTTGCCGCGGCGAACCGCAAGGATGTCATCGTCGTCGGCTTCGACGGATCGAACGATGTTCGCGACTCCATCACCTCGGGCGGCATCAAGGCAACGGTGCTGCAGCCCGCCTTCGCGCAGGCGCAGATGGCGGTCGAGCAGGCCAACGACTTCATCAAGAACAAGAAGTCGCCGGCCAAGGAAAAGCAATTGATGGACTGCGTTCTGGTCAATGGCGACAATGCCGCCAAGCTGGAGACCTTCGCGCTGACGAACTGAGCCAGCGTGATTTGAATAGCGAGGGGCGAACCCAGGATCGCCCCTCGCCGCCATTTTCCGTGGGCCGCCCACGATGCTGAACGACAGGCCGCCATGCTGAACACCAAGCCGAACTGGCCGATCCTTACCGTGATGGTCGGCATCAGCCTGACCGCCTGCAAGATCCTGCCGACGAAATCGGACGACGGCAACAACGCTGCCACCTTCAATCCAGACAAGATGGTCGAAGAGATATGGGCGGCAAAGGTCGTGCCCTATCTCCAGCAGAAAGCCGGACCGTTTGCGCAGGTTCACACCCTGGCGACAACCGACCCAGCGGCTGCCGGCGCCAAATACGGCAATCCGAACAAGCAGGCGAATTCGCCTTGGACTTTCGCGGTTCGGCTGGAAGGCAAGATTATCGCGGCCAACACACAGTCGCGTGCGGCAACGGTCGACGTCGATGTCGACGGCGACGGCAAAGCCGATGCACGGGTGCAGATCGGACCGGCGGTGCGCGGTACCGCGCTGCGCGACAGCCTGGACTTCATCCAGTTCAACGACTTCACCAACCAGATCGACTTCGCCCAGTTCGGCAAGGCTTTCAACGCTTATGCCGACAAGATGGTGCTGTCGAAGCTGCCGCGCGAGGCGCTGGAAGGCCGCAGCGCCAAGGTGCTCGGCGCCTACACGCTGGGCAGCGGCCAGGACCTGCCGCTGGTGACGCCGGCGGAGGCAGAGATCGGGCCGAAGCCATGAGCGCGATCGCGGAGCGCGAAATCATTCTGAAGCTCGAGGACGTCTCCAAGGTCTATTCCGGCACCGTTGCGGTCAAGCGCGCCAATTTCGAGGTGCGCAAGGGCGCGGTCAACGTGCTGGTCGGCGAAAACGGCGCCGGCAAGTCGACGCTGATGAAGATCATCGCCGGCGTCGAACGGCCGACCGCCGGCCGCATCCTGCTGGAAGGCGAAGAGGTTTCCTTCTCGTCATCCGGTGATGCGGTGAACCGTGGCATCGGCATGGTGTTCCAGGAGCTGAACCTGTTCGGCAATATGAGCGTCGCCGAGAATATTTTCGCCACCCGAGAAATCACCAACCGCTTCGGCAAAATCGACCACGCGCAACAGGAAAACCGCGCTGCGGAATTTCTGGAACGCCTACAGGCCGGCATCCGGCCCGACATGCTGGTCGAGGATCTGCGCATCGGCCAGCAGCAGCTGGTCGAGATCGCCAAGGCGGTTTCGCTCGATGCACGCATCCTGATCATGGACGAGCCGACCTCGGCGCTGAGTGCAGCGGAAGTCGAGATCCTGTTCAAGGTGATCGCCGACCTCAAGGCGCGCGGCGTGGCCATCGTCTACATTTCGCACCGGCTCGAAGAGCTGATCCGCATCGGCGACTACATCACCGTGCTGCGTGACGGCCGCATCACCGGCCAGGAAGAGATGAAGAACGTCGACACGCAGTGGATCGTTCGCCAGATGATCGGCTCCGACGCCAAGGACTTCGCCAAGGCCGACGGCCATCTTCCGGGCGAAGAGATTTTTCGTGCCGAGGAGATCTGCCTGCCTCGTGCCACCGGCGGACTTGCCGTTGACCATGTCTCGTTGTCGCTGCGTGCCGGCGAGATCCTCGGCATATACGGCTTGATGGGCGCCGGGCGCAGCGAACTGTTCGACTGCATCATGGGCCGCCACGACCATTCGACCGGCGACATCTTCATTGGCGGTAGAAAGGTCAAGGAGCGCGATACGACGCGGCGCATCCGGCGCGGGCTGGCGCTGATCCCCGAGGATCGCCAGCGCGAAGGGCTTGTCTCGATCCTTTCGGTCGCCAGCAATTTGACGCTGGCCAGCCTGTCGCGCTTTGCCCGCCTGTTCCACATCCGTGCCGCCGACGAAAGGCAGGCGGTGACGCAGGTGGTGCGGGAGTTGGCGATCAGGGTCGCCGACCCGGCGCAAGAGGTGTCGTCGCTGTCGGGCGGCAACCAGCAGAAGGTGGTGATCGGCAAGGCGCTGCTCACCGAACCCAAGGTGCTGTTGATGGACGAGCCCAGCCGAGGCATCGATGTCGGCGCCAAGGCCGACGTCTTCCGCACCATGCGCAAACTGTCCCGCGACGGTTTGGGGATTTTGTTCGCCACCTCCGATCTCGATGAGGTGATTGCGCTGTCGGACCGCATCGCAGTGATGAGCAACGGAAAACTGACCGGCATGTTCGACCGCACTGAGGCGACGGAGGCGGCACTCGTCGCCGCATCGGCGCTTGGCCACGGACCAGCCCCACATACGGAGAGCACCGCCCATGACTGACATCCCAGCCAAAGCGGCCGCTCCCTCCGCTTCCAGCGGCTCGGTGCTGCTGACAGTTATGAAGCTCAGGACCTTCATTGCGCTGATCGCCGTGCTGATCTTCTTCTCGATCGCGGCGCCGAATTTCCTGTCGACCGCCAATCTGATCCTGATGTCGAAGCACGTGGCGCTGAATGCGTTCCTGGCGATGGGCATGACCTTCGTCATCATCACCGGCGGCATCGACCTTTCGGTCGGTTCGATCGTCGGCCTGTGCGGTATGGTGGCCGGGTATCTCGTGCTCAACGGCATCGACCTGCAGATCGGCTACACCATCTATTTCAACGTCTTTGAGATCGCGCTGATCACGCTTGCCGTCGGCATATTGATCGGCGCCGTCAACGGCTTGCTGATCACCAGGCTAAACGTCGCGCCGTTCATCGCCACGCTCGGCGTGCTCTATGTCGCGCGCGGCCTGGCGCTGCTGTCGTCGGATGGCCGCACCTTTCCCAACCTCGTCGGCAAGCCGGAGCTTGGCACCACCGGCTTCGGCTTCCTCGGGGCCGGTCGGCTGCTTGGCCTGCCGGTGGCGATCTGGATCCTCATCGTCGTTGCACTGGGAGCCGCCTATCTCGCCAAGTACACGCCACTCGGTCGCCATATCTTCGCCGTCGGCGGCAATGAACGGGCGTCGCGGATTTCGGGCGTCCGGGTCAACATGGTCAAGATGTTCGTCTATATGTTCTCCGGTTTCTGCGCGGCGATCGTCGGCCTGATCATCTCGTCCGAGTTGATGGCCTCGCATCCGGCGACGGGCGAAAGCTTCGAGCTCAACGCCATTGCGGCGGCGGTGCTTGGCGGCACTTCGATGTCGGGCGGCCGCGGTACGATCGGCGGCACCATCGTGGGCGCCTTCGTCATCGGCATCCTTTCGGACGGGTTGGTGATGATGGGCGTGAGTTCGTTCTGGCAGATGGTGATCAAGGGCCTCGTCATCATCGTCGCCGTCGTCGTCGACCAGGCACAGCGCCGGCTTCAGCAACGTGTCACCTTGATGCAGATGGCAAAGGCAGGCTGAGCATGGCGGAACTGCGGGGAGCGCTGATCGGCTGCGGCTTCTTTGCCGTCAACCAGATGCATGCCTGGCGCGACATAGCGGGCGCCTCGATCATCGCCATCTGTGACCGTGACCCGGAACGGTTGCGGATCGTCGGTGACCAGTTCGGCATTGCGAAGCGCTATACCGACGCGGCGGAACTATTTGCCGGCGAAAGCCTGGACTTCGTCGATATCGCCACCACCGCGCCCAGCCATCGTCCGCTTGTCGAAATGGCGGCCGCCCACCGCGTTCCGGTGATCTGCCAAAAGCCGTTCGCGCCGACGCTTGCCGACGCAAAGGCGATGGTCAAGGCATGCGCGGAAGCCGGCGTTCCGCTGATGGTGCATGAGAATTTTCGCTGGCAGTCACCTATCCAGGCGGTGCGGACCGTGCTCGATAGCGGCGAGATCGGCACGCCCTTCTTCGGGCGTATCTCCTTCCGCTCGGCGTATGACGTGTTTTCCGGTCAGCCCTATCTGGCGACGGGAAAGCGCTTCATCATCGAGGACCTCGGTATCCATATCCTCGATATCGCCCGTTTCCTGCTCGGCGACGTCTCGACCATCACGACACGAATCGCCCGCATCAATCCCGCCATTGCCGGCGAGGATGTGGCGACCATGCTGATGGACCACAAGAGCGGCGCAACCTCCGTGGTCGACTGCAGCTACGCGACGAAGCTCGCCACCGAGCCGTTTCCCGAAACGCTGATCGAGATCGATGGCAGCGACGGCACGATCCGGCTGGCGCAGGGATACCGGCTGACCGTCACCGGCAAGAGCGGCACGGCCGTCACCGACGTCTCGCCGCCGCTGCTGGCCTGGGCGTCGCGGCCCTGGCACAACATCCAGGAAAGCGTCGTCGCCATCCAGCAGCACTGGGTAGACTGCCTGGCAAAGGGCGTACAACCGGCGACCTCGGGCGCGGACAATCTCAAGACGTTCGCGCTGGTCGAGGCCGCCTATGCTGGGGCCGCGAGCCGGCAACCGGTGCAACTCGACGCCTCGCTGAAATGACCGCCGATACCTTCCTCCTTTACGGCACGCGCGTGGTCGAGGCCGAGCCGGTCAGGCTCAGCGCAGGCGCGCTCAGCGCCGACTTCGTCAACGGCAATCTGCGCACCATTCGGCATGGCGGCACCGAAGTGCTACGCGCCATCGCCTATATCGTGCGTGACCGCGACTGGGGTACTTACGAGCCTGAACTGACTGAGCTTGTCGTCGACCAGGGCGCCGACGCTTTCTTGGTCAGCTATACGGCAAGCTGCACCGGGCCGGACGCAAGTCGGCTCGCCTTTCGCGCCACGATCAAAGGCTCCTCTGATGGCTATCTGGCCTTCGACGTCAGCGCACTGCCCGAGAGCGATTTCGAGGCCAATCGCTGCGGTTTTTGCATCCTGCATCCGATCGCCGGTCTCGCCGGCAGCCCGGTGACGGTCGAGCATACCGACGGCAGCGTGGTCGCCACGAAGCTGCCGCTGTTGATCGATCCCTGGCAGCCTTTCAAGCATCTGCGCGCGATCACCCATGAGGTTCAGCCGGGCATCGTCGCCGAATGCCGGATGGAGGGCGACACTTTCGAGATGGAGGACCAGCGCAACTGGTCGGACGCGTCCTACAAGACCTATGTCCGGCCGCTGGCGCTGCCATGGCCCTATGTGCTGCCGGTCGGCCAGACTGTAAGCCAGACGGTCAGCCTGTGCATCACCGGCGAAGGGAAAATGCCGGCAGCCGCTGCAACCACCGAGCCGGTT
>NZ_RZQT01000119.1:0-18497 GCF_003998485.1 Mesorhizobium sp. M7A.F.Ca.CA.001.04.2.1 | reverse complement strand
GGCTCGCTCTGCGCGTCCAAGGTTCCGGATGCACAAGCGGCTTATGAAAGCGCCAACACGCTGAACTCGACCATCCTGGCCGGCACCAATTTCGTGCTGCACTCGGCCGGCTGGCTCGAGGGCGGGCTGGCCTCCTGCTACGAAAAGTTCATGATGGACATCGACCAGCTCGGCATGACGCAGAAATTCTCCGAAGGCGTCGACCTGTCGGAAAACGGCCAGGCGATGGACGCCATCCGCCAGGTCGGGCCGGGCAGCCACTATCTCGGCTGCGACCACACCCAGGCCAATTTCCAGACCGCCTTCTACCGCTCCAACATCGCCGACAACAATTCCTACGAGCAGTGGCTGGCCGAAGGCGAGAAGACAGCGCCGCAGCGCGCCAACGAACTCGCGCGCCGCTGGCTGGAAAGCTATGAGGCGCCGCATCTCGATCCGAGCATCGACGAAGCGTTGAAGGACTTCATCGCCAAGAAGAAGGGGTCGATGCCCGACGCCTTCACTTGAAAGGAGCCCGAGTCAGGCGGGGCTAAAGTCGCCAACATCATCCACAAGGAAGTCTGGCGGAGCGCGTTCTCCGATCCGGACAAGAAGGGATGATTACGCCCGCCGGCAGCGTTGACCGCATTGCTGCGGCGCTTCTCGCCAACGGCCTTGTTCTTCGCGGCGGCTTCAATTTTACGCCAAGCGATGCGCCGCCAACGGGATCATCGGGTGCGCCGGCAGCGGCCGTCCTGCTGGTGGGGCAGGCGGGCGCGGCACCCTGGCCGCATTTCCTGCGTTGGTGGGAGCAACAGCCACAGGCAATCGCCAATCCGCTCGACACATGGTCGCGCGAAGTGATCGGCGCCGTGGCGCAGGATTTTGGCGCACGGGCGATTTCTCCGTCGGACAAGCCCTATCTGCCGTTCCAGCAATGGGCGATGCGGGCGGAGGGGCTGAAACCGTCGCCGCTCGGCATCCTCATGCATCCGCGCTACGGGCTATGGCATGCCTACCGCGGTGCGCTGCTGTTCGAGGACGAAATTCCAGTTCAAGTTGCCGAGGCAGCGCCCCACCTTTGCGATAGCTGCGCCGAGAAAGCCTGCCTGAAATCCTGCCCGGTCGACGCCTATTCCGTGCAAGGATTCGCTTATCAATCCTGCCTGGCGCATGTGGGGGGAGCGAATGGCGAACCCTGCCGCAGCGGCGGTTGCCTCGATCGCAATGCGTGCCCCTATGGCACGGGGTATCGCTATCCGCCGGAGGTCCAGGCCTTTCACATGGCGAGCTTCGCACGGGCCACCAGCTGATCCGTTCCCATTGCATGGTGCTCGTTGGCTTCGATGAGCATCTTGACGGTAGCTAGAAGCAGGCCTATTCATCAAGTCATCTGATGACTTATGAATAGGCCTATGCAACCCGCCACCAGAACCAATCTCACCGACAGCGCCACCAGCAGCCTGCGTGCGGAGATCGTCAGCGGCCGCTGGGGCGTCGGCGAGCGCATTCCCAATGAGGCAGCCTTGACCGGCCTTCTGTCGGTCAGCCGCGGCACGGTGCGCGAGGCGGTGCGGGTGCTGGTCTCGCAAGGATTGCTGGATACGCGCCAGGGCTCGGGCACATATGTGCGCTCTACCGTCGATGCCTCTGCCGCGCTCGACCGGGTCAAGCGCACCGGCCTGCGCGATCAGTGGGAGGCGCGGGCGGCGCTCGACCTGGAGGCGGCACGGCTCGCCGCCATGCGCCACACGCCAGCCGATCTTGAGACGATGCGGCAACTGCTTGCCGAACGCGGCACCGTCGCGGACGGCGGAAGCGATGCCTTCATCCGGCGCGATCTCGCTTTCCACAAATCGGTTGTCGCGGCGTCCGGCAACAAAGCGATGATGGAGCTCTACGACTTCTTCACCGCCGCCATCACCGAGACCATCCATGCCACCATCGACGGCGATCTGCCCGAACCGGACCACCAGGCGCATGCGGCAATCGTCGACGCCATTGCCGCGAGCAATCCCGAGCGCGCCGTTGCCGCCGTTCGCGCCTTCATGGCGCCAGTGCTTGCCCAACTTGAAAGACTGCTTTCGCAATGAACCAGAGTTTTCGTCAGCCTGACCCGACGGCGCAATCCGCCGCCATCGAGGGTCTGGAACTCATCGATGCCGAGGCCGACAGCCTGCCCGCGCCGCAGCCGTCTGAACTGCGCAGCCGTGCGGCGCGCATCGTGCTTGGCGCGAGCCTTGTGCTGATCGCCTTCAGCCTGCGGCCGCTGTTTTCCAGCCTGTCGGTACTGCTGCCCGAGGTGATGCAGGCAACCGGACTGTCGACGACGGGCGCCAGCCTGCTGACGACGCTGCCGGTTCTGTGCCTGGGTCTGTTCGCGCCCTTCGCGCCAAGACTTGCCCAGCGCTATGGAGCCGAGCGCACTTTGCTCGGGGCGCTCACCTTGCTGGTGCTGGGAACCGGCCTGCGCTGGTTCGGTACGGTTCCCCTGCTGTTTGTCGCCACCTTCCTTGCCGGCGGCGCCATTGCCATCGGCAATGTGCTGCTGCCGGGCTTGGTGAAGCGAGATTTCGCCGACAAGGCCGCCGTCATGACCGGGCTCTACACCATGGCGCTCTGTGCCGGCTCGGCGGCCGCCGCCGGCTTCACACTGCCGATCGAGCATTTTGTCACCGGTTCATGGTCCGGGGCACTTGCTGCCTGGGCGGTGCCTACACTGGTCGTGCTTTTGATCTGGATTCCGCAGGCGCTGGGCAGCCGTCGGCAGGTCAGTCATCGGGGCTTTCGCGTCGTTGGTCTCTGGCGCGATCGCCTGGCTTGGCAGGTGACGCTGTTCATGGGCCTGCAGTCGGCACTTGCCTATTGCATCTTCGGTTGGCTGGCGCCGATCTTGCGCGAGCGTGGCTTCGATGCGGCCACCGCCGGCGCCATGGTTTCGGTGTCTGTCATGGCGCAGGTCATCACCTGTCTCGCCGTGCCGTCCTTCGCGATGCGGCTGAAAGACCAGCGCGGCATCAATGTGGCGCTCGTTGCCACGGCGGTGATCGCGCTGCTCGGCATTCTGTTCGCACCGACCTCGACCGTGCTGTTCTGGGCGATCCTGCAAGGCATCGGGCAGGGCGGCCTGATCGCGGCTGCCATGAGCCTAATCGTGCTGCGTTCGCCGGATTCGCATGTCGCCGCGCATCTTTCAGGCATGGCGCAAGGCGTCGGCTATGTGCTGGCGGCATTCGGCCCGCTGCTGGTGGGCCTGATCCGCGACTGGACCGGCAGTTTTTCGGGAACGGCGTTCCTGTTCGTCGCGCTCGGGCTTGGCGTAGCCATTATGGGGCTCGGTGCCGGCCGCGCGCTGCATGTCGGTGCGCGGACGGTGCGAGAAGGCTAGCAATAGCGTCACGCAATCCCGCACGAAATTTTGACTGCCATGCTCAGGGAGCGCCTTGCCGTATAGGCTTGCGCGGATATGTATCGCGCATCTGTCGAACGGAGCGAGCGATGACGAAACACGACCTTCAGATCAAGACCAGGGATGGTGTTGCCAATGCCGGGCTTTTCCGCTCGGCAAACGCATCTCCTGCCAAGGCCGGCGTCATTCTCTATCAGGACGCCTTTGGTCCGCGGCCGGCGCTCGACAGTATGGCCGAGCGACTGGCGAATGAAGGCTATGCGGTGCTGGTGCCCGACCTGTTTTACCGCAATGCGCCTTACGGGCCGTTCGACGCCAAGACCGCCTTCGCCGAGGAAAAGACCAAAATCCCGCTGATGGCGCTGGTCACCGGCACGACGCAGGAGATGACCATCAGCGACAGCGGTGCGTTCCTCGATGCGCTTGCTGCCGAGGGCATTACCGGGCCGATCGGCACCATCGGCTATTGCATGGGCGGCGGTCGATCATTGAATGCGGCTGCAACCTATCCCGAACGGATAAAAGCGGCCGCAAGCTTCCATGGCGGCAATCTCGCCAGCGACGCCGCCGACAGCCCGCATCGCAAGGCAGCCTCGATCAAGGCGCGCGTCTATGTCGGCACATCCGGCGTCGACAGGAGTTTCCCGCCGGAACAGTCGGCGCGCCTGGCCGAGGCGCTCAGGGTTGCGGAAGTAGATCATGTCATCGAGAACTATGCCGGTATGGCGCATGGCTGGTGCGTGCCCGATCATAGCGTTTTCAATGCCGCGGGCGCCGAACGCCACTGGAAGCGCTTGACGATGCTGTTCGCAGAGACGCTGATCTGAGCCTTTGCTTGGCTGTTCTTGCCTGTTGGCTGTCCGCCCCGTTCGCGGTATCAGGTAGCACAAATGCGCTGCGCCGGATGAGTGGGCCGAGCGGGAACGAACAGCCTGATGCAATCCTATGATGTCGTGATCATCGGCACGGGTGCCGCCGGAATGATGTGCGCCGTGGAGGCGGCCAAGCGCGGCCGTTCTGTGCTGATCCTCGATCATGCGGCGGCGCCTGGCGAGAAGATCCGCATCTCCGGCGGGGGCCGGTGCAATTTCACCAACATCCATGCCAGCCCGAAGAATTTTCTGTCGGGCAATCCGCATTTCTGCATTTCGGCGCTCAGCCGCTATACGCAACGCGATTTCATCGCCCTCGTCGAACGCCACAGCATCGCCTATCACGAAAAGACGCTTGGGCAGTTGTTCTGCGACGGCTCCGCACGCCAGATCATCGACATGCTGGTCTCGGAAATGCAGGACAAGGGCGCCGAACTGGTGCTGTCGACCAGCGTTGAGGATGTCCGCAAAATCGTGGAGGGGTTTGTGCTCACTCTCTCCACGGGCACGATTAGCTGCCAGTCTCTGGTCGTGGCCTGCGGCGGCAAGTCGATCCCCAAGATGGGGGCGACCGGTTTCGGCTACGAGCTTGCCGAACGGTTTGGGCTTGCCATCGTCGAAACGCGGCCGGCGCTGGTGCCGCTGACCTTCGACGCAAACACGCTCGAACGGCTGGCGCCGCTGGCCGGCAACGCCGTCGACGCGGAAGTCGCCTGCGGCAAGACGCAGTTCTCCGAAGCGATGCTGTTCACGCATCGCGGCGTCAGCGGACCATCCATCCTGCAAATCTCGTCCTATTGGCGCGAGGGCGACGAAATCCGCATCGCCATGCTGCCGGGAGTTGATGTGGCGGACCTCATTCGTAGTGCCAAGCGCGGTAATGGGCGGCAGGCGGTGCAGACCGTGCTGGCAAATCACCTGCCGAAGCGGCTGGCGCAGTCGATCGCCGAACGAACCGGCATCGACGGCAACCTCGCCGATCTTGCGGACGCCCAGATCAAAACCATAGCTGCCGCAGTCAATGACTGGCGCATCAAGCCTGCCGGTTCTGAGGGCTACCGCACCGCCGAAGTGACACTGGGCGGGGTCGACACCAACGGGCTGGACCAGAAGACGATGCAGGCGAAATCCGTGCCGGGCCTGTTTTTCATCGGCGAAGTCGTCGATGTCACGGGTTGGCTGGGCGGTTATAATTTCCAGTGGGCATGGTCGTCGGGCTGGGTGGCAGGCCAGGCAGCATAGACTTACTTCCGTGGCTTCGCCCCAGTAGCTGCCGGCGCCTTTTTCTTCTTTTTGGCCTTGTTGTAATCGATGGCGGCACGGACGAGCTCTTTCAAAGCGCTCTCATTGAGCGTGTCGCCCTTGAACACATCGATAGCCCGCCACACCTTGCCGCCAAAACCATTGTTGAACAGCCTGTCGGGATCCGGCAGGCTGGCGCCATGGGAAAAGGTCAGCTTCACCTTGTCCTTGTGGGCGTTGCCGACCACGATGTTGCCGTCGAGGCACCATACCGGGCTGCCCATCCACTTCCACTCCTCGATGATGTCCGGGTCGGCTGCAAGGATGGTCTTGCGGATGTCGGCGAGTGTCTCGCCGCGCCAGTCCGAGAGACCGGCGATCAGCTGGTCGATCTGTTGCGAGGGGGTCATTTGCGTGTCTCCTGTGCGTCGACGCGTTCAACCGCTGCCTGTCACCAGCGCGCCAGTTGGGTAATCTGAACGAGGTTGCCGCAGCTGTCGTTCAGCTGGGCGATGGTTGAACCGGTCACCTCGGTCGGCGGCATGGTGAACGCGCCACCCTTCGCCTTGATGCGCTCGTAGTCGCCCCTGACGTCGTCGGTGAAGAACATGACCGCAGGCTGACCCTGCTGGAAGATGGCTTCCTGATAGGCCTTGGCGGCCGGGTTGTCGTTGAGCGCGAGCTGCAGTTCGGTTCCATCAGGCTCTTCAGCCGAGGTCACTGTCAGCCAGCGATAGGGCCCGTTGCTGAAATCGGCCTTCTTGGTGAAGCCCAGCACGTCGGCGTAGAAGCGCAATGCGTTTTCCTGGTTGTCCACATACACGCTGGTCAGCTTGATCTTCATCGCTCTTTCTCCTCTGTCGTATTCTTGCGTCTGTGGCCGCTACGGGGTCCAGCCGGGCAGGGCGGCGGCCTGCTTGATCCATTCCGCCATTTGCGCCTCCTCGAACCGGTCTTCGCGGATGTCGATCCAGCGCACATCCTTGCTCTTGGCCGTGCCGCCTGGTGGGATCGGTTGCAATGAGATGCCACTGAAAAAGGTCATCTCCACATAGTGGGTGAATACATGGAAACTCGCGAACCAGCCCTGGCCTTCGATGCCGTAGAATGGTGAGTTCCATCGCACGGCCTTGCGGACGTCAGGCACGTTGCCCACGATGAGCGCGTCGAGGCGCTCGCCCAGGCCGCGCTTCCAGTCCGGCATCGCAGCGATATAGGCCTGCACCGGGGCGTCGCCGTCGCCCTTGGCGATTTGCGGGTTGCCGCCGGAGAGCAGCACTGGCGCAGCCTTGGCCTCGGTCGATTGTCCCTGCGTCCTGGCCACTCTGCCCCACTCCCTATCCGCCGGCACGCTGCACGCCGCGTCCCTTGGCGGCATAGGGCAGCACGAACATGTACAGGCCGCTGAGCAGCAGCAGGAGGAGCGGCAGGAGCGGCGAGTAGACCACCCAGGCGGGAGGCTGCCTGAATGCCATGGTGGCGAAGTTGGCGATGACGGTCAGCGCAAAGATGATCGACAGCCAGCGATGCATTTGCCGAACCCACTTGTTCCAGTCCAATAGTTCCTCCTGTCAAAACAACAGGTGCGGACCACCGATCCGCACCTGCGAGTTTCAATCTATCCGCGCCAGGACCTGACTCAGATTTGCAAAGTACTGCCGCCACCCGCTCGTCGCGCCCCGATACGCCTGCTCCTGATCCGGCCGGAAGCCGGACTGTTCCATACGCAACCGGGTGCCTGTGCTGGTCGGCACGAGGGTCCAGGTGACGACACTCTCAAGGCCATAGGCCTGCCACGTGTAGGACAGTGTCTTGTTCAACTCGACGGCTGTTACCTGACAGTCCACAACGATGCTCACGTCAGGTTGCGGTTCCTTCCGCAGCTTGAAACGGTGGTCCACGACTGGCCTGAAGTCGTTCTTCATCAGCCATTCCTCGATCAGATGCGGTTGGGTCAGCGCGCGCCAGATTTTTTCCGGCGGATAGGGGATCTCACGTTCGACGATGACAGAGCGCGTTTCGATCGCAATGTTGGTCATTGGTCCATTCTTTTGAGCAAATTTTCGAGATCGTCGAACCGGCTCTGCCAGAACGCGTTCATCTGGTTCGTCCAGTCGGTCAGTGGGGAAAGTGCTGCCAGTTGGGCGCTATAATGGGTCTGCCGTCCTTGATGGCGATCGCGCACCAGCCCGGCCTGCTTGAGCACGCCGAGATGCTTCGACACCGCAGGTTGAGAGACCCCCGACTGAGCCGTCAGGGCGCCGACCGTCTGCTCGCCTTGCCGGCACAGGCGCTCGAAGATCGCGCGACGCGTCGGATCGGAGAGCGTTCTGAAGAGGACATCGTGAGCGTTCGTCATCCGGGATCGATAACCTTGTGGCTATTGATTTACGTATAACTGTCGAGATATGGATATGTCAAGCGGGGGTGTTGGCGGTCCCGATCCGGCGGTTTCCAAAAAAATCTTTCCATTGCCCCAAGGATTAGCCATTAGCCTTCGTCCAACAGGCAAATGATGGCGATGATGCTGGATGAGAGCGAAGCCTCCGACGCCGAACTGATCGGGCGGGCGAAGGGCGGAGACAGGAGGGCCTTCAGCACATTGCTGGAAAGGCACTATGACTTCGTCTATCGCGCCGCCTATCGCTGGTGCGGCAGGAAGGCCGATGCCGAAGACATCGCCCAGGAAGTCTGCGTCAGGCTGGGCAAAGCGATCCGCGACTATCGCGGCGGCGGCGCCTTCACCACATGGCTCTATTCCGTGACGATGAACGCCGCGCGCGACGTGATGAGAAAGTCCGCCCGCGAGACCGTGAAGACTGAGGCCTATGGCGTCCATGCACTGATCTCGGGCGAAGCGTCGGTCGAACCGGAAGACCCTGCCGAAGCGCTGTGGGCGGCCGTCCGGCGATTGCCGGACAAGCAGCGCGACGCGGTGCTGCTGGTCTATGGCGAAGGGTTGAGCCATGCGGCCGCGGCCGAGGCGATGACAATCTCGGAGACGACGGTTTCCTGGCACATCCATGAAGCGAAGAAACGGCTGAAGACGCTGATGCGCGCGGCCGGGGAAGTGTGACCATGGTTGACGACAACGAACTCAACAGACTGCGCGATATAGCAGCGCCGGCGCCCGCCAAGGATGCCAAGGCACGTGCTTTCGAAGCCGCTCTGCGCGCATACGATCAGGAAAATATTTCTGCCGTTACCCAAGGATCGGTCGGCGGGCTTCGTCTCACAGAGCGAGCACAAAAGCTCTGGAGCGAGATCATGCAAAAGAAACTCATTGCCACGCCGGTTCTTGCCGGGCTCGTCGCCCTGCCGATCGCCGGATACGCCACCTTCGATATGCTGAGGGAACAGCCGCCGAAATTCGGCGGCGACGAGAAAATCACCGAGACGCTGGCCGACAAGCCGGCGACGGTGAAGCCGACGACCGCCGAGCCGAAGCCGGCTCGCAGCGAGCTGGAGAAAGACAAGAAGGCCGACGCCGATGTGGAAAACCGCGACGCGGCCGATGCGCTTGTGGCGCCGGCCTCGCCGCAGAAATCCGAATCGACCGTTGCTTCCGGCGCGGCACAACAGAATGCGCTGGAGCGCGGTGTGCTGGCCGAGCCCGCGCCACCGGCTCCGACAGGCGAATTCGCATTGGATGGCGCCGTAAGTGCGCCCAGTACGTCGCGGGCCCGCATGCCGGCCGAGTCCAAGCTGATGGCGCCGCAGCAGCCGTCGACCTTGCCGGCCGACCAGATGCAGCCGCAACCGGAAAACCGCGACCGCATCGAGGATTTCAAGACCAATCCGGTGCATGCGGCACTCGAGGATCCGGTCTCGACCTTCTCGATCGACGTCGACACAGCCTCCTATTCCTTCGTGCGCAGCTCGCTGAAGCAGGGCACCCTGCCGCAGGTCGATACTGTTCGCGTCGAGGAGATGATCAACTACTTCCCCTATGACTGGAAGGGTCCGGAGTCGGCCTCGACACCATTCAACTCGACCGTCAGCGTCATGCCGACGCCGTGGAACACGCATACCAGGCTGATGCATGTCGCCATCAAGGGTTTTGACGTCAAGCCGACCGAGCAGCCGAAGGCCAATCTGGTCTTCCTGATCGATGTCTCGGGCTCGATGGACGAGCCGGACAAGCTGCCGCTGCTCAAATCGGCTTTTCGGCTGCTGGTCAGCAAGCTGAAGGCCGACGACACCATCTCGATCGTCACCTATGCGGGTGACGCCGGCACGGTCCTGGAGCCGACCAAGGCGTCCCAAAAGGACAAGATCCTCAGTGCCATCGACAATCTGACGCCCGGCGGCAGCACGGCCGGCGAGGCGGGCATCAAGGAAGCCTACAGGCTGGCGCAGAAATCCTTCGTCAAGGACGGCGTCAACCGGGTGATGCTCGCCACCGACGGCGACTTCAATGTCGGCCAGAGCGACGACGACGATCTGAAGCGGCTGATCGAAAAAGAGCGCAAGACCGGTGTCTTCCTGTCGGTGTTCGGCTTCGGCCGCGGCAATCTGAACGACCAGATGATGCAGACCATCGCCCAGAACGGCAACGGCACCGCCGCCTACATCGACACGCTGGCCGAAGCCGAGAAGGTGCTGGTCGAAGATGCATCGTCGACGCTGTTCACCATCGCCAAGGACGTCAAGATCCAGGTCGAGTTCAATCCGAACAAGGTCGCGGAATATCGCCTGATCGGCTACGAGACCCGCGCCTTGAACCGCGAGGATTTCAACAATGACCGCGTCGATGCCGGCGATATCGGCTCGGGCCATTCCGTCACCGCGATCTATGAAATCACGCCAAAGGGCAGCGGCGGCGAACAGATCGACGCGCTGCGTTATGGCCAGGCGTCGGTGGACAATGGCGGCGTTGCCAATGCGGACGAATATGCCTTCGTTAAGATCCGCTACAAGCTGCCGAATGAAGACGTCTCGAAGCTGATCACCACGCCGGTGACCTCGGCCAACGAGATCTCGTCTTTCGACCAGGCCAGCACCGACCAGCGCTTCTCCGTCGCGGTCGCCGCCTTCGGCCAGAAGCTGCGCGACGAGGATGCGACCGCGAAGTTCGGTTACGACAAGATCATGGAGATCGCCACTGCCGCTCGAGGAGCCGACCCGTTTGGGTACAGGTCCGAGTTCCTCTCGCTTGTGCGCCTTGCCTCGGCGCTGGGCGGTAATCGGTAGTGGTGATGACGGCCGGTTTCTTTCAGATGGGATCGTTCTGACAGGGGAAACCGACCGCGGGCGGGTGAGGCATGCCGGCGAGGGGTTCATTCCCTTGCCGGCCTTTTTTCGGAGAATCTCCAGGTCGTTAAATTGCGCGGCATTTCCGGTAGCGGATCGCAACCCCCTGCTTGTTACGCAGGACAGGTGTACCGGGCTTGAGGGAGCCGAAATTGCAGATCAGGACTATCGCCAACTCGACACCGCCGGCACGAGATGCTTCGGCGGTTTCATCGGCCCCATCATCGGAATCCAGGCGTATCAGTGACGATGTCGCGCAGGCGCGCCACACCGCCATGTCGGCGCTGACCAACGACCGCTTCCGCATCATGCTGGAGCAGATAACCGATCCGGTTTCATCCGGCGCGCTGATGACGATGCACAGCGACAATGTGGTCGACTTCAAGTCGGCGCAGTCGAGCTACGCCGACAACAGCGAATAATCGAAACCGATAAGCTCAGGCCCGGCTGCGGCGGCGCTCGCGGCGGGCTTCGCTGGTCTCGGCGGTATTTTCCGTCGCCACCTTGTTGCGCATCGGGCCGATGCGCTCGACGATCGCGGCAACCGTCGGACGATCCGCCTTGGTGTGCGCGTCGAGCGCCTTGCGCATGGCGGCAAGGTGCTGGAACGAGGTGCCGCAGCAGCCGCCGATAATTTTGGCGCCGCCATCGACGGCGAGCCTGACATAGTCGGCCATCAGTTCGGGTGTGCCGGAATAATGGATTTCGGTGCCGCGGAATTCGGGAATGCCGCAATTGCCCTTGACGATCACCGTTGCCTCCGGCTTCGCCTCGGTCATGTCGAGCAGCGAGGCCAGGATGTCGGACGCGCCGACGCCGCAATTGGCGCCGACGCCAAGCGGCGCCTGCGACAGCCCGTCGGTGACGCCGTGGATATCCCTGGGTAGCAGGCCCATCATGGTGCGGCCGGCGGTGTCGAAGGAACCGGTATAGGTGTAAGGCAGGCCGACGCGGATGGCAGCCTCGGCGGCAGCGCGGATCTCGTCGGGAGCAGACATCGTCTCGATCCAGGCGACTTCGGCGCCGCCTTCCTTGAGACCCTCGATCTGCTCGGCGAAGGCGTCGACCGCCTCGTCATAGGTCATGGCGCCGAGCGGCACCAGCAATTCGCCGGTCGGGCCGACCGAACCGGCGACGATCACCTTGCGGCCGGCCTTGTCGGCGACAGCACGGGCGATCTCGGCGGCGCGCTTGTTCAGCGCATGCACACGGTCCTGCGCATGATGCAGCTTCAGCCGGTGGCGGGTGCCGCCGAACGAGTTGGTGAGGATGATGTCGGCCCCGGCATCGACGAAATTCTGATGCAGGCTGGTGATGGTGTCGGGCGCCGTCTCGTTGAGCAGCTCGGGCGCCTCGCCGGCCTCCAGCCCCATGGCGAACAGGTTTGTGCCGGTGGCGCCATCGGCCAGCAGCACGCCCTTTTCGGCCAGCAGAGCATTGATCGGGTTGGTGGTCGTCATCGGATTGGCTTTCATGTTTCGAAGTCGAATAAGGATATAAAGAAGTCTTTATGTGTAGTCAATGGAATGGCGGCAACGCGGCCACCAATGCGGAGGCCGATTTCCGTCCAAAGGATCATTGTTGCCGAAGATCAGGCAGTGCCTGTTGAGAATGACATGCCGGCCAGTCTGTGCGCGAAGCCGGACGCCTCGTGCGCATTGATGTCGGCGGCCCGGATCAGATTGTCGAAGTGCTGGATCAGCGTCTGGATCGGCTGGGTGGCGTTGAGCACCAGATACATGTCGCCGACATAGATGGCGGCGCGGTAGGGTCCGAAGATGGTGTAGGGGATCGAATAGCGCATCCTCCCGTCATAGAGAAACAGCCGGAAGGTCGGATAGAGGTCGTCGAGCAGCGTCGCCATGTGCAGCAGCTGCGCGCGCCGGTCGGCTTCGGGGAAACGGTCCCAGACACCCAGCCCGCGGGCAAATATCTCCAGCGTGTGGCGCGGCATGCAGACTTCCATGTCGGTCTCAGGCCGCCTGTTGTAGTCGATGCGGTATTGCGTTTCGCCGGCCTGCGCCAGGCGGCTCTTGTTGGCGATGCCGGCTTCGTAGTCGACCAGCGCTTCGGTGCGCAGAAGATCGGGAATGCCGGCAGGCACGTAGCGGATCTTGGTGCCTGCCGCCTCGGCATGCCATTTGGCCAACAGCGTGCGGTCGAAACCATCCGGTGCCTCTTCGATCTCCAGGCTTTCGCGGATTTCGCCGGTGAGACCTTCGTCCTGGCTGAGGCCGAGGAGCCAATCGAGCGACACCTTGAACTCGGCGGCGATGTTAAGCAGTGTTTCGGCGCGGGGCAGGCGCGTCGAGGCGCCCGACAGCAGTTGCGACAGCGCCGAGCGGTCGATGCCGACCGCGGTTGCAAAGGCCGACTGGTTCAGGTCGGAGCGTGTCAAGAGCATTTTCAGTCGCTCGCGGAAGATCGTCGACAGGTCGCGCTTGTCCATGTCCGTGCTCCACCTGGATTGAGGAAAAATTTGCGCCGGAACCGCTCCGAGGGTGGCGTTAGGCGTAAATGAATCCCTAAGTCTGTTTACAATGTATAACATGTGCGGTCAAAAATGCGCAATCGCAACAGTTTGTGCACTTTGTCTCGTTGAGTGAAATCATTTCTCCTGACACAATGCTGTCAGGAATCAATTGGGATTCCGGCGACTGAGGGGCAGTGGTCGATAGCATGACGAGCAAGAGCATCAGGCGACACAGCGTACGGGCCATTGAGTGGCCAACCGTGGTACTCGCCTTCTTCTGCTACGCGACATGGCTCGCCACCGGTTTCCTGCTCTGGCCTTCCTATCCCGTCCTGGCGCTCGCCGTCCTCGCCTTCACCGCCGCATTGCAGTCGTCGATCATGCACGAAGTGCTGCACGGGCATCCGACGCGCAACGCGCGGGTCAACGAAGCCTTCGTGTTTCTGCCGATCGGTCTGGTCTGGCCGTTCCGCCGCTTCAAGACCATTCATCTGCGTCACCACGCCGACGAGCGGCTGACCGACCCGCTCGATGACCCGGAAAGCTATTATCAGGCGCTCTGGCAGCATGACGAGCTGCCGCCGACGATGAAATTCCTGCTCAAGATCAACAACACCATGGCAGGCCGCTTCGTGCTCGGCCCGTGGCTGTCCTGCGTCGGCTTCTTCATCGACGATGCCAAGCAGGTGATCGCCGGCGACAAGCCGATCCGCAAGGCCTGGCTGCTGCATGCGATCGGCCTGGCCGTCGTGCTGCCGATCGTTCAGTTCGGCTTCGGCATCCCGCTGTGGCTTTACATTCTGGTGCCGGTCTGGCTCGGCCAGTCGCTGATCTCGATCCGTACGTTCGCCGAGCATCAATGGTCGGAACATCCGGAAGGCCGTACGGTGATCGTCGAGCGCTCGCCGCTGTCGTTCCTGTTCCTCAACAACAATCTGCATTTCGTCCATCACAAGACCCCGACCGTGGCCTGGTACAAGCTGCCCAAGCTGTTTCGCGACCGCCGTGAGGAATGGCTGCGGATGAACAATGGCTATGCCTATCCGAATTATTTCGCGCTGGTCAAAGCCTATGCGTTCAAGGCGAAAGAGCCGATCGTGCACCCGGTGCTGCGGCGTGCGCCTGAGCCGGGCAGGGCCTTCAAGCCGCGCATCAGGGCGCGCAGCATCAGCGGGCTCGGCAGTGCGCCGGTTCCCGCCGAGCCGCCCAAGGAATAATTCCGGCCTACCCGGAATCCGTGTCGGCCAATTCTGATTGGACGCCGCGTTTTCGCGATCCTTTTTCCAGACATGATGATTTGATATCGGCATGAGTGAATTGGTTGCGGCGTTGCCGATGTATGATTGGCCCGAAGTGCGCGATGAGGTCGACGCGCAATGGGTGCTGCTGCGCGATGCGTTTCGGCAAAAGGGGATCGACGCGCCGGAAGCCATCGTGCGGCGCAATGGCGACCTGCCGCCGGTGCCGGGCGGAATTCGCGATGCTGCCGGTGCATTGATCGCACCCGATCCCGCGACATTGCCACCGGATGAACTCGATTTCCATAGATTGTGGCTGCATCCTTTGCTGCTGTTCGCGCAGACCTGCTGGGGGCCGATGGAACTTGGCCTGTCCAGGCATGTGCAGGTGGTCGGCCAGCCGAGCTATGACGCCTATGAAGGCGGGCAGGGCGAGCTCTATTCGAGCGCTCTGGTGATGCGGATAGGCGAGGGACCGGAAGTTCGATCGCCTGCGGATGGCAGCGCTCTCATCCCGCTCGATCTGATCCGCGGCAAGCGCTTCATCTTCAACAGCCTCGATTCCATGTCGGGCATCATTGCGCTGACGCGCGACCTGCAAGCGGCCGGCGAAGGCTTGGACATCTTTTCGTCGCGTAGCGAGAGCGGCGGTCACCGCGCTTCAATCGTCGCCATTGCCGAGGGCAGGGCCGATGTTGCAGCGATCGACTGCGAAAGCTGGGCGCTGGCGCAGCGCTTCGAGCCAGCAGCGCGGAAAGTCGCGATCGTCGGCTGGACCGGACGGCGCAAAGGCCTGCCGTTCATCACGGCGAGGGCAACAACGGAAAAGACAGTCAGGGCAATGCGAGAAGCGCTTGCCGGACTATCCGAGCAGCCTCGTATCCAGCGGGTAGGTTGAGAGCTGTTCGTTGCCGGTCTCGGTGATCAGGATCTGCTCTTCGAGCTTGACGCCTTCGCGCCCGCCAAGCCGGCCGATATAGCTTTCCACGCACAGCACCATGCCAGGTTCCAGCACGCCGTCCGGCGTGTCCGATGTCCAGTCGCTGGCATGCGGCAAGGTCGGGTATTCATCGGCCAGACCGACGCCGTGATAGAGCACGCCGTAGCGCGTCGGGAAGCAGTCACCCGGCGGCACCGCCGAGGCTTCGACGAGGTCGCGAAACGAGATGCCTGGCTGCATCAGAGCCATGTTGTGTTCGATCTGGTCGGCGGCGATGCGGAACAGGGCGCGCTGTTCATTCGACGGGTTTGCATCGCCGCACAGCCAGGTGCGCGACAGGTCGGCGCAGAAGCCGTAGGGGCCGATCAGGTCGGTGTCGAAGGCGACGAGATCGCCAGCCTCGATCTTTCGCGAAGAGCATTCCTGGAACCACGGATTGGTGCGCGGGCCTGACGTCAGCAGTCGCGTCTCGATCCACTCGCCGCCGCGCGCGATGTTGCCACGATGCAATTCCGCCCATAGCTCATTCTCGGAAATGCCCGGCTTCAGCGCCTGTTCCATCTCGCCCATCGCCGCTTCGCAAGCGACAATCGCCCGGCGCATGGCGAGGATTTCGTCCGGCGATTTGATCAGCCGCGCGTTCTCCATCACTGCTTCGCCATTGCCGATGGAAATGCCGAGGCGAGCCAGCTCCTCGACGCCTTCGGGATTGATGTGGTCGACAGCGATGCGGCTGTTGCCGCTACCATGTTCCCTGACCAAATCGGCTATTCCGGCGGCCCAACGGCGGACCTTTTGCTCGGTCAGCTCACCGCCATAGAGATACATCCACGACACCGCCGGCCGCACCTCGTTGACGACGCCGGAATGGTCGGACAGGTGCTCGCAGGAAAAATAATCGAACAGCACCACCGGGCCTTCAGTGGCGATAAAGCAATGCCGCGTCGGATTGTGCGCCACCCAAAGCTGCATGTTGGTGCTGTCGGTGGCGTAGCGGATGTTGACGGGGTCGTAGAGCAGGGCGCCGGCATAGCCGCGCCGCTTCAGCTCGGCGCGGATACGCTCCAGCCGGTATTTTCGCATCGCCGCCAGGTCGGGCGCGGCAATGCCTGCCGCCGCCCACTCAGCCTCGGCCTGCGGGCCATAGCCCAGCACATGCTGGTTGAGCGAACCCGCCTTCTGGCGGGAGGCGTCGCGCAAAGCTTCGATCGAGCCCGGCTCGAACGGCATGATCTTGCGGTGGCGGCCAAAGCTGCCCTTCGGCCCCGCGCTGTCCATCGTCGAAACTCAGGTCCGCATCTTCTCGCCGCTCGGATCGAAGGGCGCTTCGACATTGATGCGGGCCGGGCGCCGGTGACCGAGGATCTCGATCTCGAACAGCCCGGCACTTTCGTCCTCGGCAAGCGCTGCGGGGATATAGCCCTGCGCCATCGACTTCTGCACATAATGCGCATAGCCGCCCGACGTGACCCAGCCGACCACGCGCCAGTCGCCGTCGACGATGCCGCGCACGGCGGATGCGCCTTCGGCAGCCTTGGAGCCACGTATTTCCTTGCCGCCCTTGTCGAAGCGCGGCGCGCCATAGCCATGCGGCTTTTCCACCGTGCCGTAGTCCTTGCTGACCTTGGCCCAGATCGGCTCGTCACCCATGACATCGGCGTCGGTGGCATCGACGATGAAGGAGACGCGGCGCAGCTTTGGCCCCTCGGCCTGTTCCTTGGCGGCGGCCTCGCGGCCGATGAAGTCATTCTTCTCGAGCTTGATGAAGCGGTCCATCGCGCCCTCGAACGGTCCATAGATCGGCCGCAACTCGCGGAACCAGGTCGGAAAGTTCTTTTCGAGGCGCATGGAGAGCAGAGCGCGCATGCCGAAATCGACAAGGCCGAATTCCTCGCCGGCGTCCTTGATTGCTTTGTAAACCAGGCGTTCGTAGGCCGGCGCCATCCAGATTTCATAGCCGAGGTCGCCGGTGTAGGTGATGCGGTTGACCATGCAAGGCGCCCCGCCAACAGCCATCTCGCGGAAATCCATGAAACGGAAGGCTTTTGTCGAGACGTCGACATCGACCAGTTTCTGCAGCAGGTCCCGTGATTTCGGCCCGGCGATCGACAGGCCGACCAGCGTCTGGTCGAAGCGGTGGATGCGCACCGTTCCGTCCTTCGGCAGGTGCTTCTCGAACCAGCGCATGTGGTATTTCTGCGCCGCCGAAGAGCCCCAGATCATGAAGCGGTCTTCTGCCGCCTTGGCGATGGTGAAGTCGCCGATCAGCTTGCCGAACTCGTTGAGCATCGGCGTCAGCACGATGCGGCGGGTCTTCGGCATGCGGTTGGTCATCAGCCGGTTGAGGAAATCCTCGGCCGCGGGTCCCGAGACTTCGTATTTGGCAAAATTGGCGATCTCGGTGACGCCGACGCGCTCACGCGTGGCGCGCACTTCCTCGCCGATCGGCCCAAAATCGTTGGAGCGATGGAAGGAGACGATATCCCCGGGTTCCTTGCCTTCAGGTGCGAACCAGAGCGGGGTTTCGAGGCCCCAGCTGTCGCCCATGACGGCGTTGTTGGCCAGCATCGTGTCGTAGAGCGGCGTCGTCTGCGCCGGACGTGCCGCCGGCAGTTCCTCATTGGGGAAGCGGATGGAGAAGCGGCGCGAATAGTTTTCCCGCACCTTGGCGTTGGTGTAGCGCAGGCCGGCCCATTCACCGAAGCGTGTAACATCCATGCCCCAGACATCGAAGCCAGGATCGCCATGCACCATCCAGTTCGACAGCGCCAGACCGACGCCGCCGCCTTGGCTGAAGCCGGCCATCACGGCGCAGGCGCACCAGAAATTGGTCAGGCCCTGCACCGGGCCGACCAGCGGGTTGCCGTCCAGCGCGAAGGTGAAGGGGCCGTTGATGATCTGCTTGATGCCGGCCTTCTCGATGCCGGGGAAATGCTTGAAGCCTATTTCCAGCGACGGCGCGATGCGGTCGAGGTCCGGCGGCAGCAATTCGTGGCCGAAATCCCATGGCGTGTTGACCGGCGACCACGGCTTGCAGGCCTTCTCGTAGGTGCCGAGCAGGATGCCGTTGCGCTCCTGGCGGGTGTAGATC
>NZ_RZQT01000118.1:0-18693 GCF_003998485.1 Mesorhizobium sp. M7A.F.Ca.CA.001.04.2.1 | reverse complement strand
GTGCAGGAGGGGAAAGGCACGCCACCGAAGGGAGCCGACAAGCCAGACGCCGAATGGATCAAACCTGGCCTTGTCGGACGAGTGAAGACCCTTAAGCGCGAGGACAAGCTACGCCATGCGACTTTGCAGGCGATCCGTGAGGCGAAATCGTGATGTTACGAACGCCAATGAAGTAGGCCCGCCTGACAGCCCACGTCCTAAAACACACCACCGATGCCTATCCCCCCACTAATGTCTGGTGGGGGGGCTATGGGGCGTTGCGGGACGGCCTGCGCGCGTTTCGCCGCCTTGCGGCTGGGGCCGGTTTGCGAAGGGCCGTTGTCCGACGCGACTTTAGCCGGCTTGGCCTTGACGATGACCGGCTGCTTGCAGATTCTGCCGGAACGCAAAAAGAGATCGCCGAGCAATCCGACGGTCGGCTCGGTCGTGGGTGCGATCTGTTTGGTGTTTTTGTAGTAGTCGGTGAGGGCACGGATGGAGCCTGTGCCCCAATCGCCATCAACTTGCATCCGGTAGCATCCCAGGCGACGAAGTTCGGTCTGAATGCTGCGCGCAAGATCGCCTGCCTTGTCCTTTTCCGCTTCGCCCGCCGAGGCGCCGACAATGAGAGTTTCGAGGCCGGAGACGACGCTCTGGCGAGCGACTGCAACGCTTTCGGTTGAAGACAGATTGGCGACCCGAGTGCCGACCGGCTCCGCTGAACCGCCTGACGGTGCCGGAATCTCGACGGACCGCAGCGTCTGTCCGACGATGAGCACGGCGGTCTGCAGGTCGTTGGAGGCGAGCTCTATCTGCAGCTTCTTCTTGGCGTCTGGATCGGACAGGATGCGCGACAGGCTCGCGCTCAACTGCGCCGGATCGAGCATCTGCTGTTCGGTGAAATAGAATTGTTCACGCAGGTTCGACTGATCCCACGGCACCTGGCGGCCGACGGTGAGCGCCTCGGTCTCGTTGCGGACGCGGATCATCATGTCCGAAATGCTCAAGCCAGGAATTTCGACGTTTTTTAGAAGCGCAGTGGTGAACGGGCTGTTTTCGTCTGTCCCGTCGACGGTGACGTTCCCGGGCTGGGTGGCGAAGGCGACAAACGTGTTTTCGCCGACCTCGACCTGCGCCAGACCGTTGGAGATGTTGGCGCCGCTGCCCAGCGGATTGTTGCGGCAGGCATCAAGGAAGATGAAGGTCTGACGGCCGCGACTGGCGAATTTGGCGATCACATCATTCAGCTTGACGGCGTGCGCCGTCAGCTTGTCCAGGTTTTCCGGATCGGGCGTATCGATCGGTAGCAGGTAGTTTTCGCCCTGCACCTGCATGCCGTGGCCGGCGTAGAAGATCAGCACGGCGCTGCTTTCGGGCAGCTTCGCCTCGGCGTCATGGAAAAGCTTGACGAAGCCATCGGCGGTAAGATCGGTTCCAGTCAGAACCTCAAAGTTCAGCCGCTTCAGGCTGTCGGACAGTTTCGTCGCATCGTTGACCGCGTTGGCGAGGTGCTCGAGACGCTTGCTCTGGTAGTTCGTGTTGCCGATGACGATCGCCAGCCGGTTGCGCGGCTGTAATGAGGCGTTCTGTTCGACCGCGGCGCGAACGTCGATCGTGCTCAAAATCGCGAAAAGCATGAGCAGCGGGATGCGCAAGTATCCGTGGCGGTGGGTCATATCGGCATGCTCGTTCCAGCCTGCGTCAATCTTGATCCGGCGGCCTTCGAACGCACCAGACGCAAACGCAATCTGCCCGAGCGTTTGGACCCCGTGCCGCCAAAGGCCCGCAAATTTTTATACCAAGTATCCTGTCAAAGATAGGAAAAAGGGATTTGTATGCAGTCACTGGACCGTGGAGGGCTCGATGCCGACCAAGATCAACCTCGCGCTGCCGGTTTACGGAGCAGCCTACAAAAGCGTATTCGTTCGCAGCCTTTTTGCGGCCCTGACTCACGAAAGCCTTTCCAGCTACGCGTTCACGCTGTCGGAAATCGAGTACACGGATATACCGTTTTCTCGGAACTATCTGCTCACGAATTTCTACTACAAGAAGCTGGACTGCAGTCACATCCTGATGATCGACAGCGACATGGGCTTTTCGCCCGATCTCATTGCCGCGATGCTGGCGCTCGACAAGCCTGTAGTCGGCACTTTGTATCCGCGGCGTCTGGTCGACCTTCGCAAACTTCACTCGCTGTCGAAACTGCCGTTCGACAAGGCCTTTGCGCAAAGCCTGGAGTTCCTCGGAACCATCATCGAACCGCGGCAGGAGATGGGCGGCTTTGTCCGGGTATCGCTATGTGGCACGGGTATCTTCTTGGTTTCGCGCGACTGCGTCGCCAGGATAATTGACAAACTGCCCGAAACGGTGAACCGGTCGCGCTACAGAAAAAACAAATACGCCGCACAGTTCGAGAGCTTTCTGACGCCATTTTCGAAGATCGTGACGCCGGACGTGGACTTGCCTACCGATTTTTCTTTTTGTCATCGCTGGGCCCAGCAGTGCGGCGGGGAAATATGGGCAAGTTACGACCGCAAGGTTGCCCACGCGGGAAGCCTGACCGTTTCGGCAGCCTATTCTGACCTCTAGATGTTCGCGTCCTTGTACCGCGTCGTACTGCATCTGAGCGGTTCAATCTGAGTTCGATAGTGACCTTGTCGCCACACATGACCTTATAGTGGCCTGAGAGCGAACGCCTAACCATTGCCGACGAGCAGCGCGCTGCGTACACTGCCTGTCAATCAAGTCAACGAGCCCCATTGAAGGGCCGGTGATTTATTGTAATTGCCTTAACTGTGACGGTATCGATTCTCGTAAGGTGGGATCGAATGAGAGTGCCGCGCGAGGCCTATCAATTGGCGGGTGTTTCGTTGCTTGCGTTAGCGGCGGCATCCACGTTGCAGATATCTGGCGCGGAAGCGTGCTCGGCTATCGCAAGCGGTGCTGGTACAACAGTCGGCTCAGGCATCTCGGCCGAAACGACGTTCGAAACGACATCGGTCACGGTCGAGTGCAGCACAACTGGAAACGTCCAGGATGTCGGCGGCGTATTCACGACGGGGTTCGCGGGATACAAGGGGCAAGCCAACGACTCGTCAACAGTCATCGTCAACGATTATGACGGAAACGGCGATGACATTGTTAGCATCTTTGGCGGTATCCTGGACAACAGCACGCCTACCCCCGTCATAAGTGGCCTGCCGCCGGTAACGTCATCGGCAACGACATCCTTGCAGTCGGCAGAGGGGACCCTCGAACTCTTTGGCGGCAACGACCGGTTCGAGATGTCCTATGGGGATTTGTCGGGCGATCCGTTCGCCCCAAATGTCGACGCCAATCTCGACGCCGGGGCGGGCGATGACACCGTTATCATCCAGGCCGGCAGCATCCACGACATCGATCTTGGAGATGGTGTCGACAGTGTCGTGATATCCGGCAGCGGCACACAGGTCGGCAATGTGACCGGTGGCATCGGTGACGACCTGATATCGGTCGGTATCCTCGAGGTCGAGGAAGGCGTTTTTTTCAGCGAGCCAATCGTCGGTATCATCTCTGGGGGTGAGGGCGGTGATACCATTACCATAGGGGGAGGCAACGTCGAGGCCGTGGATGCCGGGGCCGGCGACGACCAGGTCAGCATCGGCGGCAATACCGCAATCGAATTGGATATCGATGGAGAGGCCGGCAACGACACAATAACGGTCAGTGGCAACGCCACCATAGGCGGCAGCATTTTCGGCAACGATGGCAACGACACCGTCAACATCGACGGTGGAACCGTCGGCACAACCATATCGCCGGGCATCGTTGATCTTGCGGGCGGCGCCGACATTTTCAACATGACCGCGGGCCATGTGACCGGCTCGGTGTTCGGCGAAGGCGGCGGCAACACCTATACCGTCAGCGGCGGCACGGTCGACGGCTCGATCTATGCCGGCAGCCAGGACGACAGCGTATCGATCTCGGGCAACGCCAGTGTCGGCATCGACCCAGGTGAGGGTGGGGAGGGCACAGATTCTGTCGGGCTGGAGGATGGTGACGACACCTTCGACATGACCGGCGGCACTCTTGCGGGTGCGGTAAGCGGTGGTGCCGGCAATGATGTTATTACGCTGCGCGGCGGCACCATAAACAGTTTTCTGGAAGGCAACGACGGCAACGATCAGATATTGGTCTCCGGCGGCGTGCTTGCGGGAGAGGTCACCGGCGATGTCGGTGACGATCTGATTGTCATCAGCGGCGGCGCCATCGGATCCAGCGTTTCCGGCGGCGCCGGCTTCGACAATGTCTCGGTCACCGGCGGCACCATCACGGGCGGCATAGACGCCGAGCATGTCCATCTGTCGGGCGGCACGATCGGCGGTAACATTACCGGTCTTGGTCCCGACACGCTCGTGATCGACGGCATCGGTGCGGTTGACCCACTCAATTTGAGCGATGGCGTTCTGTTCAGCGGCACGGGCGCCAACGGCACCATCACCGGCACCGATCTCGCTGCCGGCGGCAAGAGCCAGAACTTTACCGGCTTCGACAATTTTTCCTCCGACAATTCCACGCTGCGCTTCAGCGGCGGCACGCAAGGCATCAACCACCTCAACCTGGGCAGTGGCTCGACGCTGTTCATCAACGGCAACGTCACCATGCCGGGTTCGATCATCGCGACGAATTCGCTGATCGACATGACGAACGGTGTCGCTGGCGATGTGTTGACGCTAGGCGGCCTCACCCTCAACGGTGCCAGCATCGGCCTCGACATCAACCAGCAGACATCTCAGTCGGATCAGCTCATTGCCGATGCGTTTTCGGCAACCGGCGCCAATACCATCATCGTCAACCTGCTCGGCACGCCGCAATTTGCCGAGCCGACCGACATACCGCTCATTGTTTCGACCAACGGCCCGGTCACCGGGACGTTCAGCGTCGCAGGCGTGCCCGGCACACCGGGTTCGCTTTTCACCTATGCGATCGTCACAGGCCCGAATGGCAGCGTGTTCCTGCGTGCCACGCCAGTCAATTTTGGCATTGCGGCGGCGCCGACCAGTGCCACCAACGCCGGCGCGGTCGCGGTGGCAATCGAGGCTCTCTACGGCATAAACCGCGACGCGCTCGATGCTGACCTGCATCTCTCGCCCGCATCCGGTTCTGGAATGGTGCCGGTTTCGGAAAGTTTCGGGGTCTTTGCTTCAGGCCAGTTCGCCCATACCGAGCATGACGGCTACAACATCAGCGGCGGCGGCTTGAACGGCTCCGGCCCGAGCTTCGATGCCAATGATTTTTCGGCTGCCATCAGCCTGGATTTCAATGCCGCCAAACACTTCCAGTTCGACAATGAGTACGGCCTGAACATCGGCGTTTTCGCCGGCTACGCCTCGACCGACGTCAACCTCGGCGCGTTTCGGGGATTTGATGCCATCGGCGAAGGTACCAACAAGGCCGGCCTGTTCGGCGGCTACGCGCTGTTTCGCAAGGACTACAATTACGCGCTCGTCTCGGCCTCCGGCTTCATCGGTGGAAGCGACGTGACGAACGGCGTGCTCGGCACCACCGGCAGCTATGATACCAAGGGCTATGCAGTGACCGCATCGGTCGGCCATATCTTCAAGCTGGGCGAGCGCACCCGCTTCGATCTGCGTGGCGGCCTGCTTGGCGTTTCCTTCCGTGGCGATCCCTATAAAGACAGCGGCGGCAACGAGTTCGGCAAGAGCAAGCTTTCTTTTGGCGCGATCAAGCTCGAGCCCGGCATCTATGGCGACTACACGCTAAGCAACGGAATGGTGATCAGCCCCTATGCGCGAGGCGAATTGCAGCAGCGTTTCGGCTACAAGAACACCACCGAAATCGACACCAGGGAGATCGACTTCAACGATGCCGATTTTTCCGCCGCGCTGTCGACCGGCTTCAACCTGAAGATGTCGGCTGCGACCACCGTCAACGGCGAAGTTCGCGGCAAGGTGTCATCGGACAGTTCCACCATCGGCGCCAAGCTCGGACTGAAGATCGCCTTCTAACCAAGACGATGAACCCGAGATTTGCATCGCTCGGGAGTGGTGCACCGCACCACGCGAGATGCTCGCCAAGCGACAGCAAGTGTTCTATGCTCCTCGCTGAGAAATCGTGAACTGCTCTAGGCAGGGGGTTCCATGTTCGAAGTCGTGGGAGTCTGGTGGAAAACACGGGCAAGAGGCTGGCTCGTTATAAACGCGCTTGGCTTGGTCGTTGCGTTGTTGGTGTTGATTTGGCCCGGACTGGGAACTGCGAAGGCAGAGACGAACTGGACGCTGGACTCGACCGCTTCGGTCCTGACCTACCAATCGGTCAAGAAGAACACGATCGTCGAAACCAACAAGATCAGGAATATTTCCGGTAGCCTCACCTCGGCGGGTGATGCGAAAGTCACCTTCGACCTCAATTCGGTCGATACAGGGGTTGACCTTCGCAACGTCCGCATGCGGTTCCTTTTCTTCGAGACATTCAAGTTTCCCTCCGCCGAACTGACCGCGAAGGTAGATCCCGCCGCATTTGCCGACCTGGCGACCAAGCGACGTGTGAAGGCGGTTCTTCCGTTCCGTCTCAGCCTGCACGGGGTCGACAAGGATCTTCAAGCCAACATCGTGGTCACCATGATCAGCGACACCATGGTGTCGGTCGCTTCGGAGGCTCCTGTCGCCGTGCATGTGGAAGACTTCGGATTGCTGCCGAACGTGGATAAACTCCAGCAGGCGGCCAACGTGACCAATATTGTTCCCACGGCATCGGTTTCATTCGATTTCGTTTTCGTCGCTGACGGCAGCAAGCCGGCTGTTGTCCAACCGGTTGCGGCGAGCACTGCCGATGTCGGGCCTGTCACCACCGATGCGGCGAAGACCAGCTTCAGCGACGAGGAGTGCCTCAACAGGTTCGCGGTGCTGTCGCGCACCGGAGCCATCTACTTTAGAACGGCGAGCGCGCGGCTCGATAGCCAAAGCCGGCCGCTGCTTGCTGAGGTCGTCGGCGTCGTGGGCAAGTGCCCGGGCCTGAAGGTCGAGGTTTCTGGACACACCGATTCCGACGGGTCGCCCATCGAGAACAAGCGCCTGTCGGAGCGAAGGGCCCAGGCGGTTGCCGACGCCATAGTTGCCGCTGGCATTCCGCGCACCCAGATCGCGGCGACTGGCTATGGCGAGGAGCGCCCGGTTGCCGACAACGACACGCCGAAGAACAAGGCGCTCAATCGGCGGATCGAGTTTTCCGCCACTAAGCTCGTCAACTGAGGGACGCCCTGTTGTCCCGGGTGGGTTTTGATCGTATCGGCCATTGCGGTGGACTTGTGGGCGCCATTGCGCTTGTAGCGCTGGCACTGCTTTTGACTTTGTCGGCCGCCAGTGCTGAACGCCGTGTTGCGTTGGTCCTTGGCAACTCCCAATATGAGCATGCGCCGGCGCTGACCAATCCGGTACGCGACGCCCACGCCATGGCCGAACGCCTCGAGAATCTGGACTTTGAAGTCGTTTCCGGCTTCGATCTGACCAAATTGCAGACCCAGACGACGATTGCGCAATTCGCAAAGCAGGTGCGCGGCGCCGATATCGCCCTTTTTTTCTACGCCGGCCACGGGTTGCAGGTTTCAGGCAGCAACTACCTTCTTCCGGTCGACGCAGCACTCGAGGACGAGACTTCGCTCGATTTCGAGGCGGTGCCCGTGGACTTCGTCCTGCGGCAAATGTCGCGCGAGACCAGCATAAGGTTGATTTTTCTCGACGCTTGCCGTGACAATCCGCTTGCCGAAGTGCTGGCAAAGACCGCCGGCGTGAAGGGAGCAAGAAGCGGCCTTGCCGAAATTCCCATCGAGAATGGTGGCGCCGGCACGCTTGTCGCGTTCGCCACCAGTCCCAATCAGGTCGCCTTTGACGGGTCGGGCCAACATTCGCCGTTCGCTTCGGCGCTGCTGGCGCATATGGGCGAAACAAACGTTTCCATCACCGAAGCCATGAACCGCGTTACCGCCGATGTCTTCAAGGTAACCGCCGGCAAACAGCGCCCCTGGAGCAATGTCTCGCTGACCACTGAGGTCGTCCTGCACAAGATCGACCTCAACGCACCGCTGATCGTCGGCGAGGCGACCACTCAGAAATCGGAAGCCGGTTCGGATGGGCGAAACGTTGCGGCAAACCCGTCGGGCGCCGACGACGCCCAACTTTCGCTCGATATGCTTCGTCAGAAAATCCCAAGGCTTGCCTCCGACGAGCCTATCTTTTTTGACCATCCTGTCGATTTCGGCGATCCGGAAATCGACGGCAAGAGCATTGCGGAGCTGATCAAGGGCAAGCCACGCTTCAGTCCTGTGGAGGGGCTCGACAAGTCGGTATGGGAAGGAAAGCACTGCGACGGTTGCCATGAATGGAACGAGGCCCGGCTGTGTGAACAGTCGAAAAATTTCGCCGCCAACGACGTGTCTGTCTTACGGCTTCAACATCCGCTTGGAACGCGCTTCAAGGTGGCGCTCGCAAAATGGGCGCAAGGTGGCTGTAAGTAAGCCAGGATGATGACGGCATCCATCGGTTTCTGCCGGGCGAATGCTCTAATCCGCATCCGCTGCTTGGCTCAGGGCCTCGATCTCAGCCATCTGGATGCCCATTTCGACAAATGCCGAAAGAACGGTGAACCGGTCAGCCAGTGCGACACGCGCCAGTCCGGCCAGAATCCCGGCATTGATTGCGTGGGCGGCTGGAAACGGCAGCAACGCCGGTGCCATCGTCGCGGCCCTGGCCGAACCATTGTCACGCCATCCCGCGGCCAGAGCAATCCAGCCGACCGGCGTTGTTGGCGGCGTCGCGCCGGCTGTGCTGAGCGCCGCCTGGTGGCGGAGACTGTCCGGTTCGCCCACCCAGTTGTGGACCAGCGGGAGCAACTGATGATCGGTCTCATCCAACAGGTCGGCCAGGTGGCTCAGGCATTCATGGGCCCACCAGACCGCGGCTCGCTCGGGAAGCAGGTAGGCACAAAATGTAACCGCTTCCTCGGGAACGCGCCCTGCGAGAAGGTCGCGGCAAAACTCGATCGAGCGCTGGTCGGTTGGAAGGCTCCTCATGTCCCGCGCAATAGCAGGACACGCCGCGAAAAGATCCCTTGCCGTTTTGAACCGGAGCCCATTGGCCATGACCGCCACGCTTTCATCGAGAAGCTTGGCCACTCAAGCCTTAGGCGCGGCGCGGGTCAAGTCTCAACCGGTGACGCGGCAACAACTGTCACGCCCCCGGCGATTGCAGACAGACAATTGCCTGCGAATTTGCTATGATCCCAACATCGAAAATCGGAATACTCAACCAGGAGGAGCCGCTATGCAGTGGAGCAGTTCAGCTTTTGTGTTGGCGGTCGTGCTTTTCTCGACCCACGCTTCCGCCGACCCCGTTCAGAAATCGGAAGACATCGTGAAGTTTTTTGCTGGTGCGGCCGATCTCGGCAAGTCCCGCGGGATTTGTGTTGGCTCCGCGGAGGAGTGCAAAAGCAAGTCCAATGACGCGTCGGCAGTGAAAACCGGCCTCGACATGCTGATCAATTTCGGCTTGGATTCGGCCGAACTTGACGCCACCGCGCGCGCTGAACTCGACGAGTTCGCCAAAGCCCTGAAGGACAACCGGCTGAGCACGTTCAGCTTCGTCGTCGAAGGCTATACCGATGCCACCGGCACGGTGCACCACAACGAAGGCCTGTCGCAACGACGAGCGAAATCGGTAGCCGCCTTCCTCACGGCCAGCGGCATCGAGCCTGATCGCATCAACGCGGTCGGCATGGGTGAAAAGAACCCGCGCAGTTCCAACCCATACGATCCGCTCAATCGCCGCGTGGAAATGCGGATAAAGACACAATAGCCACGCAAAGCTGCGCCGCAGCCTGGGATGGGCCGAAGATTGTTCTACCCGATGGAATTTGGACAGGGGTGAGCATAGCAGCGCGAGCGTGGTTCAAAGCGTATTCTGAATTGAGCTTATGACGGCGGTGACGGCCTGCTTGTATTTTTCAAACTCCGGTGACGTCTGGCGGACCTCCGTGGTCGTTGTCTGCTGGGCGGCGCCAGTGGCCATGCGGCCCAGCTTCTGGCCCATTTTCCTTTCGGCCCAGTCCACGACGTAGCTGGCGGTCTTGCCGGTGAGAAACGGGTTGGCCTGGATGACGGCCGACCCCAGCACGGCGCTCAGTTGCGCCGAACCTGTGGCCGACAGCACCTGGTGCGCGCCTTCCATTCCCAGGAAATGACAGAGATAGAGTCTGCCCGCCGTAATCTGGTGACCACGCTCCCGAAGATAGGCCTCGCCTTCGCGAGCCAGGTTGCGAACCATCTCACGCGAGATCGTGGCGTCGTAGCGCAGTGCGAGCAGGTCGGCTGTCGACAGCGTGCGCGCAAGTTCCGGGCGGTAGGTGTTCATCATCCTGATCCAGGTCTTGCTTATGAATTGCCCTGCACCGGTTGCTGAGGAATTTGGGTTCTTGGCGCGAGCGCTGCCGCCGCTTTCGACATGAACGATACGGTCGGTGAGCGTCTCGACCGCGGAATCGTCGGAAGCGACCGCGGTGACCGTGCCGAGTGGGTCGATCGCTGCGCCATTCTGGTAGAGTTCGAAATGCAGGTGGGGCCCGGTCGAAAGGCCGGTGGTGCCGATATAGCCGATCACATCGCCGGCTTTCACCCTGGTTCCGACACCGGTCCCGATTGCAAATTTCAGCATATGCGCATAGCGCGTCTCGCGCCCGTTTGGGTGCGAGATCTTCACCAGATTACCATAGCTGCCGCCATCGCCCTGGAAGGTGATCTCACCATCGAAGGCGGCTGCGATCGGCGTGCCAACGGGAGCCGCCCAGTCGACGCCCTTGTGGATGCGAACGGTGCCGAGAATTGGATGCTTGCGTGGCCCGAAGGTGGATGTCATCACCCCGTTGACGGGCGTGACCATGCCGTTGGTGACCGTCAGCGAGCGGACCTGATCGTCACCGGTAACGCACGCAAACTGGCCCTCGCTCAGCTGGAAGACGAAACAGTCGAGGCTCTTTTCGGTGCCCTGCACGCCGACATACAGCACACGCCCGTCAGTCTCGCCCTTGCCGCGCGGCGTTTGCGAGTAGATCAGCACAAGGCGCTGGTCCTCGCTGGCGAAGGCGTCCAGATCCTGCCCTCGCGATAGGTACATGATCGCTTCGCCGATCACGCCGGTTGGAACACTGTTGCGAGCCGCCGTCGAGTAGATCGCGTCGAGCAGGCGATACTGCCGCTTGTGCGTGCCTTCCCCCTGTGCGCCCGAATAGTTGAACAGATCTTCACGGACCCAGGGATCGACACCCGATACGAATGCGCCCGCCGCATTGCGTGTCAGCGTGCCAACAAAGACGTTCTTGGCGTAGATGGACACCTGCATCAGCGACATGGTCGTCGTCTCGCGCCTCGGCCTGAAACCACGCATGGCGATGACATAGCCCGGTTCCAGGCCGTCGCGGTTGAAAAGCGCCTTCAGCGCTTGCCCTGCCAGCTTGGCGTCCTCTGCGGAGAAATGCGCATCGAGCGCGACGCTGTCCAAAGAGCGGTCGTTGAGGATTTTCACGAACGTGTCTTCGGTCGCCTCGAACCGCTGATACTCATTCGAGACGGTTGCGACACTCGTGTTGTTTTCGATCTGCGTCTTCTGGAATGCGGGAAGGGCTGCATCGCCCGCATCGATGGTCTCGCCCCAGCCGGCTTCGGGATCATCGGCGTCCGCCCTTTGGTCGGGTGCTGCGGCTGGTTCCCCCTCTATCGGCGATGGCTCAAGATCATTCTGCAGATCACCGGATGGTGGGGCAGCAGTCTTTCGTTGCGCCTGGAAGAATGCAAAATCCTCTTGCGTCGACGGTATCGTTGTCATGAATTTTTCGCTCGCGCTAAGCATGACGTCAGACAGGATTTCGATCTGTGGAGAAACGCCGGCCTGGTTGAGTTCCGCCGGGCGCGGCATTGTCCGGCCTTTGGTTGCGGCGCTGGCATCGGGCGCCAGCGTGATCCACATCGGGTCCCCCGCCAGATCGATAATGGCTGGCACATACACGGATGCGTCCGCCGGCATATCGTCCGCCCCTTCGACCGCATGCAACTCCTCGTCTTCGTCTCCGAACGACCAATACTCGGCGGTGAGGTAGAAACCGGCGGCGATAGAGAGCAGCACAGCCACCGCGAGACCGGCAACAAGCCTGCGCCGAAGCGTGCGCCTGCGAAGGGCCGCGCGCGCCTGCTTTTTCTGCCTGAAGCTCGTGTCGATACCGTGCGTCACGGATTGCTTCCCGTAAGAAAGAAAGTCCACCGCGCCTGTTCGAGGGTATCGACTTCAAGAAATTGTGCCGCGATATGGCCGCGCTGCCAGCACTCGTCGATGCCGCGTATCGAAAAACGTCGCCGCTCAATGCACATTTCGGTCGATCCTGTGAGGATCGCATGACCAAACACGTCCGTTGCGTAGATGTAGATGTAGCGGTTCGTCAGTTCCTCACGAATGACGTTTACGCATTGATTGGCGCCGATGGTCCACCAGCCATCGGTCTGGTCCGCATTGTCGACCTTCTGGCCGACGGCGAGATTGACGACATCCAGAGTCTGATTGCAGACCGTGAACTCGGCGCGCGCTTCGCTGGATGACAGCACGGCCAACAGGGCCGCCCCCCCCATGACCGCAAGCCTCATGCTGCCACGCAGGGCAGGGGCCCGAACCGGATCAAACTGCCTTATTGGCGGGTCAGAGCGGCTGAGTTGCATCGGGCGCCCATGCTATCCGCCGAGCCGGAAATACTGGGCGGTGGCCGAGAATTGAGACCCGTCGGTCTCGATTTCCTCAAGAATCTTTGGGAGCAGCACCGAGGCTGGCATGGGCGTGGAGAACGCGGCTGCCTGGATGTCCTGAGGGCCCGTGATCACCATTATGATCTGCGGCACCGCCTTTCCGGCGGCTTTGTCGGCGGCCCCGAGACCAATCGGGATGCTGAAAGTAGCCTTGCCGGGTTCTACGACGATGCGGTCGTCGAGATTGAACACCATGCCTTTATGGTCGATCAACAGCACGCTGGACCTGAGCCCGCCACGCGTCACCAGCGTTCCGCTGATCGGCGTACCGTTTGGCACCGATGTCCGATCGAGAACAAGCTGCGGCTTGTCTGATGCGGTCTGCCCGATAAAGCGCAGAAAATTGGTGACTTCGCATTGGCTTGGTTCAATGAGCCGGACGCTGATGTCCGGCTCGACATGGAATTTGGCCTGGAACTCGGCCAGCATGCCTTCGAATGGCTGGACCGATGTTCCAAAGCCTTCGATCGCGGCAGCCTTGTCGGTTGCTGAGGTCATCGTCGCATAGAAACAGTCGCCGCCGCCGAAGTCGCGAACCCATGACACCCGTTGGGCGATGTCGTCGACGGCCGGGGGAATCTCCGGTTTGGGCACGTTCAACGCGACAGCAGGTTGGTCCGGCTGGTTGCTTGTCGGCAAGGCAGGGCTCTCGGCGTTCGCGACAGCCGGCGGGGCCGCAGTGGGATTGGGCTCCCGCGTTGCGGGTGCCGCCGGCTTGCTGGCCTGCGGTTCGGGCTTTTGGCTCTCGTCAACCTTGGGCTCAGCGGGCGGCAGCGTCGAGGCTTTCTCTACCGCCGGCGTCGGGGCGGTTGTCTCACTGGAAGCGGCCAACGTTTGACTGTCGCTGGTCATCGTATCCGGCTGGATTGGCGGCGATGCCTTTTCGGGTCGCGGCCTGGCGTCCGTTGCGGGCGGCTTCGCGACGACGTCGTTCTGTGAGGGGACTTCGGCGGGCTTGGTAGGCTCCGGCTTTTGAACCCCCAACGTATCTGCCGGATTTTCAGCCGCCTGTCCGCTGGCCTGCACGGGCGAAACTGCCTTTGCCGGCTCAGGGGCGGCAGAGTCCGCCAGGGGCGGCTTTGACAGGCCGGGCGGGAGCTTGGACGGCTCCGGTGCCAAAAGCGATGTCTTGCCGGCAGTCGGTGTGGCAGGCGTCATGAAGCCGCCCAGGTAAAGGCCCGCGCCGGAGGCCACAGCCAGCATCGCCAAGGCAGCGATCGCCAGGGTTCGGGTCCTTGTGGACCTTCCAGGCAAACGCGCCGTGGCCTCGCGCGGCATCGGCGCCGCAGGCGGCCGTTCGAACAAATGCGCGGGCCGCACGTGCTCTACGAAGGGCTGTCCGCCTGGGCCCGCTGCGGCTGCGTCGTCGTGCCTTTCAACATTGTGTGATCGTGCCTGGGTTTTGCTGCCGGATGCAAAGGTTCGCGGCAAAGCCGACCGATCGCGGGGTGTGATGGACGCCGGCGGGGTTGTCTCCTCGTTTTCGTCACGCGTCATCCTGGCGATTTCCGCCATGCTAACCGGCCGGTCCTGCGGATCCGGTTGCAGCATGGGTTCAACGATGTCACGAAAATCATCGTCGATGTCGGTGAGATCAGGCACGGTCCGGCGCTTTTCGATGACCTCGAATTGCGATCCGCTCATATCGATTGGCTTGCCGCGCAAGGCGGCAACCAGCACCAGCCCCAGGCTGTAGATATCGGATTGCTCACTGACATCGCCGCTGTAGAGCCCGAGCTGTTCGGGTGAAACATAGTTGTATTTTCCCGCAAACTTTCCGCCGATCAGGGTCTCACCGCCGACACTCGCCGACCGGGCGATACCGAAATCTATGATCTTCGCGCGGTCGACCCGGCCTCCCGGCAAGATGATGTTATCGGGCGAGAGGTCGCGGTGTATTGCTCCCGCCTGGTGCACGGCGCTCAGGCCGGAGGCGAGGCGGTGGCAGAGCTTGCGCACATCAGCCGCCGGCATCGCGCCACGCCGCATGATGTCGAACAGCGACTCACCGTCGACGAATTCCATGGCAAGGTAGGGACGGCCGATCCCGGGATCGATCGTGAAGACGTGGTAGCGCACGACCGCGTCATGCGACAGGTGATTGAGGATCAATGCCTCCTTGCGAAACAGCGACAAGATCGTCTGGTCACGGGCGAACTCGGGCAAGACGATCTTGATCGCGACATGGTCACCGGTCTGGATATTATGACCACGGTAAACCTCGCCCATGCCACCGAATGCGATGCGTTCGTCGAGCTCGTAGATGCCGCTGAGTTGCGTGCCTACGACGGTGTTGGCCATGCCCCCCGATATGCGCGTCTTGTCGTCGGAGCCCATCAACCTCAGGCCTTCGCTCTATGCAGATATGGAGGAGGCAATTGGCCATCGCGCTCGTGTCCTATCTTTACGAGGACGATCGTGACGTTATCCGTTGCGCCGCGCGCCAGCACCATGTCGAGCAGGTTCTCGCAGGCTGCCTGAGGTGTCGCCGACACCGTCGCCGCCTCGATCTCGGCGTCGGTGACATGCGCCGTCAGACCATCCGTGCTCAACACAAAAATATCCCCCGGCATGATTTCTCCCTGCTGGAAATCGATGACAATCTCGTCGCTGACGCCGATCGCTTGCGTGATGACATTGCGGCGCGGCCACGTGCGTGCTTCGGCTGCGCTGATGATACCGCGGTCGATGAGCTCCTGAACTTCGGTGTGGTCTCTCGAGATCTGCGAGATCGAGGCGTTGCGGACAAGATAGACGCGGCTGTCACCCGCCCACAGGCAGGCAAACCGCCCGTCCATCGCCAGCAGGGCGGCAACGGTGGAACCGATGGTTATGCCGCGGGATTCAGATATGCCTCGGATCTCGGCATTGGCCCGGCCCAGCCTGTCCTCGAAGCGGGCGCGAAGATCGGGAGCTGAGCTCGCAATGCCGATTGTTGACAGATGATCGACGATACTGGCGGAAGCGACCTCTCCGGCGTCATGTCCACCCATTCCGTCGGCTACCACCCAGACGCCAGTTTGTGGCTCGACCAGATAGCTGTCTTCATTGAGCTCACGGACACAGCCTTTGTGGCTCACGCCGAAGCTCTCAACGGAAAGGGCGACAGTATTCAATTTGCCACCAAGCGCTTTTCAAGCGTCCTTCTGCGGCGCACCTTTGGACGCTCGCTGGCGCCACTTTGCCACAGGCTCGAACATTAAAGTATCGAAAACTAAGGAAAACCAGGCTTTGAACGCCGTGGTCAGCGGACCGACGCCATGTTCAGCAGATGAACCCTGTTCAAAACGCCTTGGGACAGCTGAATCCGGACAGGGCCGGGAGGAAGAAGGGGTTGGAGCCTGAGCCTGTCTGGAGAGCATAAGTAACGTCGCGTCCGCCGATCACGAAGCGCGCTTGCATGTTGCTGTCGTCGCCGGTGACGGCAGCCTTGTCCAGAAGTCGTTTCAGCGCCCAGGGCCCTTCGAACTTGATGGCGGATTCGCGGCCTGGCATCTCCGGCGTCAAGCTTAGGCTGGCGGACGCGGAAGCTGCCTCGCCCGGCCAGGTGACCGCGCTCGGCGCGTTGCCCGTCTGATTGCTCCAGACGATCTGGCCTTCGGCATCGAGTATCGCCGTATCGACATCGCCATTCAGTGAGAACGGTGTGAAAGTGATGCTGACCGAAGGCAACGAACCGCCCGATGGGAAGAAGGCGCTGCGGATTTCCGCCGCAAGCTGGAAGTCTTTCAGGGTCGATTTCGACAGGTCGCGTCCAAAGCGCGCATCCTGTTTCCAAGTCCAGTCCTGGCTGGTCATGTCGATCAGCGATGCTAGATTTTGTGCGAAGAACCGGTCCAGCAAGCCGCCAGGGGCGAACAATTTGGCGAAATCTGCCATCGCAACATCCTCGGTGGCGTCGCGGGCGAAGGGATAACGGCCGCTGATTGCGGCTTCACAAGGGGCTGTGACCGTCTGGTCAAGTATCTGATTCAAGTTGGTCACCGAGGTTTCGGCAACGTTGCCTTCGAACTCATCCGCCGTCGCGTTGACCATCCGGCCGAGTTGCTTGGGCAGGCGCGAGACATTGGCGCGAAGCGTGGCTATCTGCAGCTGCAGGTTCGAATTGACGCGTTCCGTCTGCGAAGGAACTTCGGCCGCCAGTTGCAGGCTCTGATAGATATCGCTGAAGTTTTGGGTCAGAGCATCGATCGGGCGATGTCCGGCAGGGCCGTTCACCAGGGCCTGGAATGGTCTGAATTGCGCTTCGATGTTTGCTCCTGGACTGAAGTTCCGTGCGTCGGCGGCCCCGGTGCCGGCGCGGCTTTGCGATTTGCCGCTGGCGATTGTTATGCCGATGCGGGCCAGGCCCTTGGCCAGATCCGCGGGGTTGCGCGGCGGGTTCTGGGCCGTGCCTTCGATCTCGGTGCCGGGATCGGGGCCGTCACCTGAGTCCCGCGTCAGAGCTGTTTCATCGGCGATTGCCGCAAAGAGCTGATTCATCGGTGAGCTTGGGGAGGCAGCGGCCGAAAGCGCGATGTAGTGCGGCTTGTCCGTCAGCATCGCCTTGAATTTCAACTGGCCGAGAACGCCGTTCCACGCGGCCGCGAACTCCTTGCCGTAGCGATCAAGAAGTTCGGGGCCGAGCTTGAGCAATTGCTGGTTGATGTCGCCGTGTTCGCCGCCGCCCCCGAGAACCCACTGCTCGTCGACAAGCATCTGCGCAATGCGCGACAGTTGCCGGAGATAGAAGGTGTTGAAGCCGGAATGAGTATAGATGCCGGGAATACGAAGCCCTGACAGATCGCCGCCATCGATGCGCTCGAACAGCAGCTGCGCTTCCGGCCCGCCTTTCTGAGACAGTGAAAAATCGTCCAGCACCGCTGCGTATATAGCCGACTTGATCAAGGCCGAAGCGCGATCGGCAAGGCTCATACGCCCGAGTGAACGTTGAGCGGCTTCGACAAGCGGCTGGTTGAGTTCGAAGACCGGATCATAGGCGTCGTCCAATGCAAGCATGGCGCGCAGGTGCTTTTCGAGCTGCTCGCGTCCTTCGCGATTGTTTTCGCCCGGATATCGGTTCTGCTCCCAGTCCCGCTTCATCCACGAAACGATCAAAGCGTCATCGACCTTCGGTGCCTTGCCGCCAAGCATCAGATAGATTTTCAACGGTTCGTAGAGGGCGACGGGATCGGCCATCTTGGCCTGGATCGTCCGCTCGGCCTGGATCAACAGGCGCGATCGGAGCAGTCGCTCCAGCGCCTGCCGATAGGCTGTTTTGGATGCCGAAAGAAGTCTCTCCCTCTGGCTGAGGCCGAACGTCTCCTCTAACGGTGTCGGCAAGTCACCGGTTTCATACCCCGCCGGCAGATCGCGCAACTGGTCAAGCGGGCCGATGACGTTTTCAAGGTCGACATCGGTGACCGTGCTGGCCTTGAGCAACGGGGCCGCCGTCTCGCGATACTGGCCCATGGCCAGCGTTGTGGAGGCGATCAGCGACCGGTTGGAAGCAAAGCTCAGGGCGAGCGTACCCAGTGCGGCGGCGGCGATCAGCGTTATGGCACCCAGGCCACCAAATCTGACGATCGCCGCACGCCTTGCAGCCGATTTGTCATACGAAACCCAGCCCGATTCGGCAAAAATGACGTCCGTCAGCAGATCATGCAAAAAGAAGCTTTTGCCGGTTCCAGAAAGGTGAGGGCGGGAATTGCCGCCGAAATTGCGGCCGATCGCGCCCAGCACCTGATCGATAGGCGTGCCCTCTTGCGTGCCGGACGAAAAATACAATCCACGCAGGCTGACATTCACCTGGCTGCGTCCGGGATCGAACAGAGCGGCGACAAAGCTGGTAACTCGGCCCTTTAGTGCGCCGAACTGTGCCGGAAAACCGAAGATGGAGA